>JAZDHO010000149.1:0-2932 GCA_043805815.1 Chloroflexota bacterium | reverse complement strand
GCCCTTGGAGAATTTCTGGGCGATGATCGACACCATCCGACAAACGCCTTACAGTTCCCTTTCCTAGAGGAGTACGGCGGGTGGAATCATGACCCGGGGGATTGTCCTCGACATCAAAGAGTTCACAATTCATGATCGTCCCGGCACCGGAAGGTCTCCCGGCGTGCACGGCCTTCTGCATTTCCTCCGCGCTCTGTGGGACTTGGAGCACCTCCGGCAGGTGTCGCTCTATGCAGCTTGGAGAACCGTGAGACGATTATCGGGGCTCCCCTCCGGGCATACGTGAACAGAGTGGGATGCGCTGGATCCGCCTCTTGCTCAGTTGATCGAATCGCGGAGGCGGGCAGTCACGAAGCCGCCACAGCTAACGGGATCAGACTCGCCTTCCCTGGTTCGGTTGCAAGTCGGCTGCAATTGGGGGAACCCACATTAGAAACTATCCACTCCTGAGACCGAACTACCGGTAATCTTGCCACCAGATAGCCGCTTTTTCACACCATAGACGCTATGCACCTCGATTCGCGGAACTCTGCATCAGTCAACAGTCCTAGGAATACTCCAAAAGCACGAGGTGAATTGCCGGAAGCCTTCAAGACGCCGCTGAGGAGGAGGCGCGTCGCCTCAACCGGCGGAACGTCTCGTCCCTTGACGCGCATCCCCTGCGGCAGGTGTGGGTTGTAGCTATTGGGGTCTGCCTAAGAATGGTTCGCCGATCATGCAAGGCGCAGGAGGATTCCGCATGAATTCAAAACCTACTACCGAAGACACTTGCCGCACGTTTGCTCGAGCGGCGAGCGTTCTTGTCATCCTTGTCGGAGTCCCCTTCCTGCTATTTGTCGGGCTCCAACTCCTATCCGGTGAGGCCGGAAACCCCACGATTTCACGATATCTGTTTCTCCTTGTATGCCTGTTGGCCGGTTTGGTCATTGCCTGGTGGAGGGAAGGGCTGGGGGCAGGAATCGTACTGGCATCCATTCTTGGATCCTTTGCCTTGATCGGCCAGACAACTCCAGGCGCTGGGGCACGGCAGGGTTCTTCCTTGCTAGTAGGCCCTCTAAATCTCCTATTCGCCCTTTTGGTACCTGGATATGGTCCGGAGCGGGGTTCGGCTGCCAGCAGCGTGCCCGTGATCTCCTGGGTGCTGCTAATCGTGCCGGCTGCGCTCTTCCTCGCTTCGTGGTGGCTAGGGAGGCAATCTCCAAAGTAGGAATCCTCGGGAGAAGTTGCGTTGAGCAAGGGGAACGGCAGGGCGCATGTCATCGCAGCCTGCGTTTACTCGGGTCATGGAGTCTCTTTTCCTCTTCCGGGTCAAACCGGGTGCAACGCCAGCGACACGGTATAGATACTGTGCACGGCCTGGACTGACTTACCCTTTCTTTGTGCACTGTATAGACGCATTCGCACGGTGGAGACGCTATGCCCCTGGATTCGCCGAACTCTGGATCAGTTGATAGAGGTTCGCTTGCACCTGCGGCGCAGCGCAGGCAAATCCTTTGCCCCCAGCCCATCAAACACCGCCGCGAGGCGGTGTTTTGCTTTCTGTGGAGCAGCCAGTGGGCCGGAGGTGGTGATCCGCCGCAGGCCCCCGTAGCGGGCTGGAGGAGATGAGCAGGTTCTGCCTTGAGTTGAGGGGAGAGCATACAGAGCGCCGCCGCTGGTGCGTGCTCGGCGACCGATGGGCAGAATCCGCATCGTTCACGCCACGGACCCGCCAAAGGCCCTCGCAGAGGGCTGGAGGAGATGACGCGGTTACTTGACGATCTGCGGCGTAATGCTTGGAATGATGAAAATCGGCGGGCGGATAAGCGGCACAACAGGGCGCACGGGAACGGTTCCGCACGCGCCGAGCACCACGTCGCTCATGGATGCGCTGCGTCCCACGACGCTATTGCGCAGGGTGGCCACGAACTGATAGCTCACCGAGGCGGCCTGGTACTCTTCGTGCCCCTCAATGGAGGTGGCGCGAACGGTGAGCTGGTACACGCCGCCGCCTGCCGGCCGCATCGAATTGTGGGCCATCCAGCCCGTGGTGCCCGAGCTGGACTGGTCGTTGAGCCTGAGGAACAGCACCACGCTGTCCACGTTGCCGCCGCTGACCGTCACCTCAAAATCGATCGACGAGGGACTGCAACCTCCATAATAGAACTCATTCCCGGAAACGCGCGAGCTGAACGCCGGGCCAGCTCCAGGAGGCGGCGTGGGAGTGTTAGTCGGCGTGACGGTGATCGTCGGGGTATCGATGGGCGTGGGGGTGTCGTCACCCACCCAGACGGTTACTTGCGCTTCACCGCTCCAGTTGCCGTCAAGACTCTGGGAACGCGCCCGCAGCACATATTGCCCTGGAGCAGCCGGCGACCACATGAATCTCACCGTGACCAGGTTCTTCCCCGCCCCCGCAGCGGACGGCAATCCGGCCGGTTGATCATTGATCGTCAACTCCACCTGCGCAATCTCGGCCTCGTCGCTCGCATGGAAGACGACCTCGTATGGCGCCAGGGGCAGGTGCATACCGTCCAGCGGCGCATCGATCCAGGTCTCCGGGCCGGCCGGTCCCAACGACATGGGCACAGCGGGCGCCGCCACAGGCATGGTGCAAGCTGCCAGCCAGGAGGCGAGCAGGGCCGTTCCAAGCGCCTTGATGAACCCAGCGGTTTCCGGTCGTCGCATATCAGCTCACTCCGCCCATTTCAGGGTGAAGGCGGATTCTGAAACTCCCAAGTGTCCTGACCGCCACCGAGGCACGGAACCCAGGCCCATGAACTATCCGGGCTGTAGCAGGCTTCCACTGCCTTCATATTCGATGTTCCGTCAAAGTAGAGGCGACGGGTCTCGTAAGCCTCCTGGCCCAGCAACTTCAACGCTGCCGGTAAGGTGATCGACTCGCCCGGCTGCAGCCAGGGGATGGGCACCAGTGCCCGCTCGTAAAGCGGGC
>JAZDHO010000148.1:0-10562 GCA_043805815.1 Chloroflexota bacterium | reverse complement strand
GGCCGGGTTCACCTTTCCGGTTTTGTTAAGTTGTTCGAGGATACTGGCGTATTTTTCTGGCTCAGCCTCGGCGGCAGCTACCACCTCTTGCGCCTTGCGGAGGGTGGGCGCGGAGACGCCTACTGCGGTGGCAATTTTATCGCGGGCCTGCTTCTCTCGTTTAGCTTTGAGTAAATTTTCCTCAGAGCTATCGGATTCAGGTTGTTTCTTTGATCGTCCACGTCCACCAACAACCCCACCTTTTTTTTGTCCCTCAGCTTGCCTTTCCTTGGCGGCCTCTTTTTCGAACGCCTCAAAGCGCGCGGCTTGGTGGACATATTCTTCGGGCGTTAGCGGTTCGCGTTCGACATTCTCGTCGCGCTCGGCCATGAGCAGTGGCAGCGCCTCGTCGAGGTTGCGCGCCACGGACACGGGGATCATCTTGCGGTCCAACAGCTTGAAGGCTGCTAAGCGACGACCGCCGGCTATGAGGTGGTTGTCCGGGCTTATCACGATGGGATGTAGCAACCCGGAACGCTCAATGCTGGCGGCAAGGGATTCAATGTTCTGTAAGTATTTGCGGGATCGTTCTCCGACGATAATTTCAGAGATTTTCTTTTCCATGGAACCTCAAAGCGCCCCCTCAGCCGGCGGTTGCGTGTGGCCCAGGAGGGTCACCGCCAGCGAGGGAGCATAGGTTGTTACGGGCACAGCCACACGCGGGAACGAGCATAGGCATAGTCCAGCCATGGCGTCAAGAGATTTTTTCGCGGGCGCGGGTTAGTGCTGCAATGGCATCAGGAACGGAGCGAACTACGGCGTATATCCCACCGTGCTTTTCTAGGAGCGCACCCCACAGGCGCTGCTCATCGGAGAGCCTGCCGCGCGGAGCCTTGATCTCAAGTCCAAGCCAGCGTCCATGTGGAGCTACCACTGCGATTAAATCGGCCATACCTGGCACGCTGCCGGCGCGCATCACCCGCCCGTCTGGGGTATAGCCGAGTCCCTGGCTGATACGCCAGGCAACGACGCCGGGCTCCTTGCCCAGCGCCAGCCGGATATCTGCCAGGATGCGGGCCTCGGGGGTCACGGCTTGGCCTGTTTTCTCGGGAATAGCCGGAATAAAGTTGGGGGTGTAAATAAACAAGTGTAATTAAATTTCGACATTTGATTTTGTACGCCAACAGCGTCTTGGTTTCTTTGTAAGTGCCTTTTCGATAGACCATCCTTTGCGTAAACGATATGATATAGTATCGCTTCCTATCCCGTAAATTTCACTTGCCTCTGCAAGTGTTAATGCAATTCCGTTCCATCTAATTATTTTATTAACTCTTGTATTATTCGCTTGTTGTTTTGCTGTTGCCCATCTAACATTTCCTGGGCAATATCCATCGTTTGTGTTAATTCTATCCAAAGAGTATTTCCCTTTTGGTCTCTGTCCTACGTCTTCAAAAAATGCCTTAAAATTGTTTATCCATTTATCACACACGCATATTCCTCTTCCGCCGTAATTGTGCCATTCTGGATTATTTGGGTTCATACATCGGCTTTTCATGCAAAGCCATGACACATATTCTACACTGGCGCCGTTGCTTGACTTATGCCCGTGTATTAAAGCGTGCCGTCTAAGCATTTCCCCCCGCATGCATCCGCACGATTTTGTTGAACTACTTATTAAGTGTGCAAGTCTAATTGTTTTAGTTTTACCACAAACGCAAATACATTCTACCATTCTATTGTGAACATACGGGGTTATCTCTTTGATAATTGTTAAATATCCATATACGTTTCCGACGTATTGTTCCATTACCTGCTCCATGGAAGCCCCCTCTTCCAACGGCTGCTTAGAGTCCATTGGGAGGACACCGCCGGGGAGGGGGCATATAATCTTTGAGTATCGGACCCTAAGCAATTGGATAGTTGCATGTTATATAAAAATAGTCAACATTATTTAATTAAACGAAACCAGGTGCTTGGCATCTTTTTACCAAAAATCCGGAGATGTAATGCGCAAGCGTGTTTTGGTGATTTCGCCTTCTTTTGCAGGTACTCCAGGCGCTTCGCGTCGTCGGCGAGCATCTTCTCTTTCCACCCCAGCTTCCCGCGCTGTTCCGGCGTCAACTTTGCCGGGTCCAGCAATTCGAGCGGAACGCCCCAGATCCTCGGCGGGCGCACCTTGGGCGGGCGAATCCAGCCGCACTCAGGGCAGACGGGCGCGGCCGGGTAGACGGCGCCGCATTGGAGGCACTGGGAGAGGGCAGGGGCGCTCTCGGCTCGGCGGATCGCGGTGCCGTCTAAACTATAAATTCTGTCATCTGTTGGGAAACCATGGATAAAGCTCGCACCGGGTAAATCGATCAAGAGCGCGGAGGTCTTGCCGGGTGCAGGGCGAAGGACGCGGCCAACGCGCTGCAAAAAACTGCCTTCGTGGGCGGGCATGACGGCGAGGAGGCAGACGGCAGCGGAAGGGCAGTCCCACCCTTCTGTTATGACGCTTACCGACGCGAGCACATTAATCTTTCCGGCCTCGAACCTGGCCATGGTTTCTGCGCGCTCGTCTGGATCTTGCTCGCCCCAGACAACGGCGGCAGAGGGCAGCGCATCGGCGAATCTGTGAGCAAGCTCGACACGAGAAAAGAAAGCTGCGGTTTGCCGACCGTCGGCGTACTTTTTCCACGCTGCAACGGGCTGCATGGCCAGGCCAGATTCTTCCTCCGGCGCATCAACGGGGCGCACGACACGGCAGGGGGTCAGGTATCCGTCTCGAATAAGCTCGGAGTAATTAGCCCCTACGATCAGCGCGTCAAATTGATCTCCCATGGGCTCGCCCGTGTGGCGGCAGGGTGTTGCCGTCAAGCCCAAAACAGACTTGTAATCCTGGATCACCTTGAACCATTCGGGAGCCCCGGACCCTGCTCGGTGCGCCTCGTCAACGATTAGCAGATCAGTTTCAGGCCGGTGTCCACCGAGGAGAGACTGCACGGTAACTGCTCGGCCCGGGGCCTGCTTTCGCAGCACCACTGAGGGGACGGCCCATAGAGGGTTGCAGTAGTTCTGCCCGATGGTTTGGCCGATGAAACTTTTCCCACCTCCAGTCGGTAAGGTGACGAGCGTTCGCTTGCCAGCCTGGAGAGCGGCCAGCGCTTCGGCGACGCAGCGCGCCTGGTAGGGCCTGAGCTTCACGGCCGCGATTCCTGCCGGCGTTCCCACTCGGCGAGCCACCCCGAGCAGGTCACGATCTCCGCCCACAGGAAGCACCGGCCGGTGCAAGGTAGCGGGCGGCCTCGGACATGAATGCGGTCGCAGCCGCCGTCGGTGCGAGCGTGGCGGCAGTCGCGGCGGACTTTGGATCGGAGCTTGGGCATGGCCTACGCCTTTTGCCCCATGGCCTTGCGGATCAGCGCCACGAGCACTGCTGTCAGCGTCGGTTCTGCGCCGCCGCTGGCCTTCTTGATCCGCTTGATTTCAGCGTCTAGCTTGATTTCGAGATCATCTGGGATTCGGATGTAGACGGTTTTTGCCATGCTCGTTTTTTAGCCCAAGGAAGAAAGAATGTCAAGCCTTGTTTTAACCCTTGACAATCTAATCTGCCCGGGGTAAGAAGGAGGAAACACAGCAAACCAGCCCAAGAGGGCGAAGGAGATAAGAGGTGGAAATTCTAAAATTCAGCGCGCACAACGTCGGCAATATCGAGTCGGTCGAGGTGATCAACCTGCCGAAGCCACTGGCGGAGTTTTTCAGCGTCGAGAACGCCGACGGGAAAACCACATTGGCCACCGCCCTCAAGGGAGCGTCACTCGGGGCGGGTGCCGTCCCCGATGACTTCATCCGAGAGGGAGCCACTGCCGCCGATGTTGAGCTTCATTTCACAGATGTCCAGATCAACCTCGGCCTCGGGGGGAAAGCTGGCCACGACCTGAAGGTCAGAGTTCTCGATCCTGAAACGGGTAAATTCCGATCCATGCCGTCTGGCCAGCAGCGGTTCCTGAACGGCTACATCGGGACCATGATGGACCTGTCCGGGTTCGCAAACCTGAAGGCTGAGAAGCAGGAAGAGATCCTGCGCGATCTTGCCGGGGCGGAGTGGCTGGCCAAACGCACCCAACTTGCCGCGGCTGAGAAGGCGGCTTACAACGCCCGGCGAGAGGCCAAAAGCGCGCTGGAGTCCTTCGGCGTCCTGAAGCCGGTGGCCCCGGCTGAGCCGGTGAACGTGACCGCGCTGGCGGAAGAACTGCGCAAGGCTGATGCAGAGAACCGCAGGCAGTCTGAGGCGCTGGCAGCATGGGAGCGAGATGCCGAGCGCAAGCAAGCCGCGTGGGAACTGCAAGAGCAGGCCGCGCAGGGTGAGTGGCAAAAGCAGGAAGAGGCCAAGCGGGCGGCCTGGGACAAGGAGCAGGCGGCGAGGGCAACGGCAATCGACAAGGCCGATACCGCACTGGCCGCGGCCCATGCTGATAGCGTGCGTCTCCGGCGAGAATTGGAAGCAGCGGAGCACCGCGAGGCCGTGGCCGAGGCCGTGCTTGCAAAGCTCCCGAAGCCCGAGAGGCAGGCGCCCTCCCATGGAACACCGCCGGCCAAGAGCGCCCCACCTAACCCTGGCCCGCGGCCGGAAGTGGTCGAGCAGGACACTGCACCACTGCAACAGCAACTCGCTGAGGCAGACGAGCGCAACAAAGCGGCCACCCTCTACGCGCGGCACTTGGAGCGCGAGGCCGAGCAGGCGAAGCTGCGCGCGGTCGTGAAGGAGAAAGAGGCCGCGGTCGAGTCTACCCGCGCTGCACTCGCTACCCATGACGCGGCTGCAACGCTGCCCGAGGGGCTGGCATTCTCCAGCGACGGCCTCACCTTCAAGGGACGCGGTCTGGATCGCATGAGCCGCGGGGAGATGATCAAGGTGATCTTCCGAGCCGTGAAGCAGCGCGGCCAGAAAATGATGTTGATCGACAACGCGGAAGCTCTCGGCCCGGCCAACGTGAAGCTGATCAGGAGCGAGGCCGAAGAGAACGATATCGCCGTGATCATGTTCACCCGCGGGCAGCCGCATACGGAAGGCGCCTACGAGCTTCGGGACGGGCGGCTGGTGGAGGTGCAAGCGTGAACCACACCGACTACATCAAGATCGCGGCGGTGAACGCCAGCAGCCTGAAGCACATCCTGCCGCAAGCGGACGGTAGCCCGCTGAAATACAAGCACCGTCTCACCGTCGAGCGGCCCGACACGCCCGAGATGCTGGTCGGGCGCGCGTTCCACTGCTCGACAAGCGAGCCCGAGAAGTACGAGGAGCGATACATCGTGCTCCAGGGTTCGCAGCCCGACGGCTGGCGCCAGATCTGGGAAGCTGACCGCGACGGGGAGCTTGAAAAACACTTCGCCATCTTCGACGCCTTGACGAAGAAAGGCACCCCCTACATGAAGCGCGGCGGCGCGGAGTGGGATTCCTTCTGCGCCAAGCACGGCGACGATCCGAGGCCGATCATCCTGGTTCATGAGCTTGAGCGAGCCCGCGATCTCGGGGATATGGTTGGCGACCGCGAGATGCTTACCCCGGAGCAGGACCAGCGCGCCCGAGCCATGGCCGGCGCTGTCCAGGCGCACAAGGCGGCGATGGAACATATCCGGGGCTGCCGCTACGAGGAAACAATCACGGCGACGGACCCGGAAACGGGCCTGCTACTCAAGGGCCGCGTGGATTGCATCGGCCCGGGGCGGGAAGTTGACCTGAAGAAAACCTCATTCAGCCTGTCTCCGGCCTACAGGTGGGGCTTCGGCTTTCAGTCGGAAAAGCTGCTCTACCATTTCCAGCGCGCATTCTACCGCCACGTCTTGATGCTGGCCGGCGCCGCCGGCTCAGACTTCCGGCAGTATATCGTCGCTGCCCGTGATCCAGGGGCGGGCATGAAGGAGCCTGCGGACGCAGCGATTTACCCCATCGGGGAGTCTCTGCTTGCCGCTGGTGACAAGCTGGTGCGCGTGGCGCTGCGCACCCTCGCCGCGTGCCTGGAGCTGGACGTGTGGCCCGGAGTTGCGCCCGGGATGCAAGCGGCCATGGAAGCTGGGCGGTGGACGCCCGGGGCCGAGGATGAAGAAATGTCTGATGACGAAGGAGTGGGATTCTGATGAGCGACGGACACGAGACGACGGTCCCCGAAGTGCTCACCGGGCAGGAATTGGAACTGGTGCGCAAGGACACACGCGCCATGGTCGAAGGGCCGGCGATGCACCCCCTTGTCGCGGCAATCGTGGATTCTGTGCGGGCTACTGGCCGCGTTGATGATCTCGCCCGCGTCTTGGACCTTCAGGATCGCTTTGAGGCTACCGAGGCGCGCAAGGCGTACACGCGGGACATGGTACGGCTCAAGGCTGCGCTCCCGCCGCTGGTGAAGAAGGACAAGAAGAACCAGCACCACGGCTGGACTTATGCGAGTTTGGAGGCATTTACCGAGCACATCACATCGACTGCAAGCCTCTACGGGTTCAGCATCGGAGGCGGGCCGCGCATCCTGGACAACGGCGATGTGTCGGTGACCGTGACGGTGACGCACACGGCGAACCACTCCGAGGAAAAAACCATGCACGCGCCGCCGGACTTCGGCGCGAAAAGCAGCAAGAGCGGGGAGTACACCCGCACGCTGACTCAGGCGATCATGGCCACCACTACGAGCCTTCGGCGCACCTTGCTCAGCGCAATCTTCGGCCTTGCTGCTGCGGACATGCAGGATGCAGACGGGCCAGGCGTTGACCTGGTGAAAAACACGCGGTTCCTTGCTCGCTTCAAGGATCTCGGCAAGACGCGCGAAGAGGTGGAATCGTACCTCGCCGCAGAGGATGGCGTGCCCGTGCAGATCCAAGAGTGGACCGCGGAGCACTTGGCCCGGCTCCAAGAGTGGGGCCGCGTGCTGGCCGAGAAAAAGTAACCTGTTCCGCGCTCGCCGTCGGGTTGGCGTGGATCGAGATGCAAGGAGAAAAGTCCGGTGAGGTGGGATAACGTCAGCCGTCAGACGGTATCGGATGGTGGGCAGGCAATCGAGGCTGTTTCGTGGGCGCTATCTTGGCTTGAGGCGCTTGAGGAAACGAACCTCTGGCTACTGGACCATGAACAGGTGCGGTCCTGCCAGATGGCACAGGGCAACATTCGCGCCGCTCTATCCTGGTTAAAAAAAGAATATCTGGGCGAGCAGCACAGGGGAGCACAACGCCGCAATTACCGCAAAAGGACAAAACATGCCTGAATCAATCCTATTCCTGGACCTAGAAACGACGGGCCTCGACCTGGAAACAACGCATATCGTGGAGTACGCAGCGCTGGAGTACGGCTATGAGCCCGCCCCGCTACGCCTGCTGGAGATGACCGGATTCAGCGCGGGCCTGGTCAACCCGAGCATCCCGATCCCGCCCGAGGCCAGCGCTGTCCACCACTTGGTTGACGCGGACGTGGCCCACGCCCCGACGGAGGATACCCTAGCCGGGATGCTGGCCGAGGAGTACGCGGGGCGCAGCATCGACGCGATCTGCGGGCACAACGTGGGAGGGTATGACCTGCCGATCGCCAGGAAGCGGCTTGGCTGGCCCCCAGAGGCGCCGGTGATCGACACGCTGCGCCTGGCCCGGCATGTCTGGCCCGACCTCCCCTCGTACAAGCTAGGCGTGCTGGCGTACCGATTCGGATTGCACCCGCGGGACGTGCCGGCAGACCTGGACCGGGGCGGTAAGGCCGGGCAGCACAGCGCCGGGTATGACTGCCTGGTTTGCGCGGCGCTGCTGCGGCGGATGTTGCAGGAGATCACGGTAGGGGCGTGCAGCCATGCTGAGAACGGTTGCGGCGCCAGCATCGGAAATAGCGAAGGCTATGGCGACACCCCGCTCCTTGCCCTCGCCGCGTTGAGCGCCGGGCCGATCACGGTCAAGACGATCCGATTCGGGAAGCACTCGGGGCAGCTCGTCGCGGACCTGCCCCGCGATTACGTTGCATGGCTGCTGCGCCGGACCTGGCGTGGACGCTGAGGAGGATGTGATGGCCGACGAGAAAAGGGTTGGAGCCGTCGTTGTGCTGCATGACGGCAAGCGCGTTTCGTGGAAGGCCAGCGTAAGCCTCATGTCGGGTAATCACCTCGGAGACCGCTACTTCGGGCCGTACAAGCGCGAGGAATGCACCGTCGAATACCGAGAGTTTAGAGGCTTCGGCGTGAACGCATGGGAGCAGGCGGAGTCATGGGTACGTCGGTTCCCGGTGAGTGAGTGGGCGGCGGCAGAAGAATCTGCGGGGCGTGCGTGGGCACCGAAGGTGGTTCAATCATGACCGCCCCGCGCAAGCCGACCGACGATTTCCCGCCCGTGGGCTGGCGGGGCCTGGCGAGTTGGTATTCCGGCCAGTGGGAGTCAGTTAGGCGCGATAAGCCCGGCGGGTTCATCCGTCGCGGCGAGCGGTACGATCATCTGCTGCCCGATCTCTGCTCGCCGCTCCCCGGCGAGACCTGGCCCGGCGAGGATGTGCCCGGAGCCTGCCCCATCTGCCACGGTGAAGGGCGGTACAACGAGGGCACGGGCTACCCGTCCGACGAGGGCGGCGAGGAATACCGCACCGTGGAGTGCTTCGATTGCGACGGCACGGGTGAGCTGGCCGTGGCCTTCGAGCGGGCGCGGGCGCGCTGCATGGACCTGCTGAGCATGTTCAACGAGGCCGATGCTTCGCGGCGCCGGCTGCATCGGTCGCTGAGGTGGGCGATGGCGACACTTGATTCGCCACCGCTGCCCGGGTTCTCTCTGGCTTCGAGCGATAAACTTGAGCAGGCGAGGCTGGACCTTGCTTACGAGGAGAACAGAAAATGACCAGCACAAGCCTATCCCTGCACCTGGACTGCGCCTCTGACCTGCTGCGCTGGCTCGACGATGCGCCCGGCGTGACCAGCGAGGACGTGACCGCCGCGTTGCGTTGGCTATCACCAGACGGCCGGGAACTGGACCAGCTTGCATCGGTGCTCTTGCTGCCCGTGATCCGGCTCCGGGCAATGGAACTAGCGGCGGCCCGCAAGGCCGGCGAGGCTGAGAGCTTGAAAGCATTGGATCGCGAGTCATGGGTACTCCCGTGGCCGCGGGAGCGCGTCGAAAAGCTCGTGCGCGACGGACGGAGCGGCGGGCACCCGACCATGAGCGAGATGGCCCGTGAACTACTGCGACTTGCCGCCCTGCTCGCAGCGTGGAAGGCCGAGCGCAGCGGGGCGAAGGAGGCAAAATGAGCGAGCACCTGCAAAAGTTTCTCGGAGCCATGGCCGGCGGCGGCATTGGGTGGGAGGACAGATACGAGCGCGAGATGTGCGGCGGTGGGTCAACGAGTATAGATTATGCGCGGCTGGCTGGGCACTACATCTCGCTGCTCAACGAGGTGATTGGCGCCGTGGGCCTGCCTCGCCTCCAGGTACTCATCGAGGCGATGGACGACGTGAGGCGCCCCGACCTGATCAACGCGCTGCACAACTGGTCCATCACCTACGGCCGCGAGCTGTGCCCCACCGGCGCGGACACCTACGGCGAGGGCGTGCGGGCCTGCAAGGAGCAGGTGGCCGCGATCCTAAGAGGTCATCGGGAGTGGCGGCCGGAGTTTCGCATGTGCTTCGCCCGCGTCGAGGACTGGAACTGCAACCTGCCCGCTGGGCACGTTGGGCCGCACCAACGGCCGGGAGCATGTGGGCCATGATCACCGACGATCTTCATCGCACCTTGCACAATGCGGCGCAAAAAGTCTGCCTCGCCATCAGCCAAGAGCAATTCGATGTCCTGCCCCCGGCGGCCCAAGGCCCGCTGGCCCGTATGGCAATCTTCTGCGGCTGTACCCACGTAGCCTGGTGGAACGCAGAGATCTGCGACATCGACGACCCTGAAAGGAGTATGCCATGACCCCCGCCATCATCGAGACCTGCGCCAAGTGCGGCGCGAAGCTGACCATCGAGGACCACGAATGCAACCAGTGCTCCGGGTGCTATGCGGACCTTGGGCAGAGCAAGCCTGCTCCTCATGTTCACCGCGACGGCTGCGATGCTGTTATCGGCGGTGAGTGCAGGTGCGGACGGTCGATTGACGCGCCGATCCATAAGCCGCATTGCGACCGATGCGGCGCCACGGGCGCGACCGACGAGGTAAACCAAAACGGGTGGGCCTTGCGGCTGTGCGCAAAGTGCCAGAACGACTCCAGGCCCTCGCCGCCCAAGGAGCCCGGCGTGTCGCTGCGCATCTTCCGCCACTGCAAGGAGCACGGGCCGGACATCTATATCGAGTCCTTCATCGACCGGCCAGGCGGCGAGTCCTGCCCGCTGTGCGATGCGCTGGAGGAGGTGAAGCTGCTGCGCGGTAAGCTGCTCGCCATCGCAGCCGCGTTCAACGGCTGGGCAAACGGCGGCAACAATCTTGAGGCTGCGCTGCAATCCATCGGCCGGGCACTTGGCCCGCCCTGGCCTGACAAGGGAGAGAATCCATGAGTGACGAATCCCCGAAGAGATACTGGCAGCGAGTCAAAGACGTGGACTATGTGCGCATCGAGGTGCGCCCGCCTCGGGGCAAGCCGAAGGATGTCCCGGGTTGCCATATCGTCG
>JAZDHO010000147.1:0-9538 GCA_043805815.1 Chloroflexota bacterium | reverse complement strand
CGATGTTGGTTCCGTCCGCGATGGTCACGTCTTGCAGCAGCACGGCTGCGTTCTTGCAGTTCGCCGAGGCGGTGATCGAAAGCCCCGGCGTGCCGGTGACGGTTGCCGTGGTCGTCGGGCTGGCGAACGGCGTCCGGGTTGCCGGCAGCGTCGCGGTGACGAAGATCGGCGTGGCGTTGGGCTGCGTGGGCGCCGAGAGGGCGACTTCGCACGCGGTCAGCGCGACAGCGGCCAGTAGCACCAGGAAGTGTTTGATGCGCATGCCTTGATTCTAAAGCACTTCGCCGGGCTTCCCTCGTGGGCGAGAACCCCGGGCTGGGCCACTTCTCCAGCACCCCTCACCCCCGCCCCTCTCCCAAAGGGAGAGGGGAGTAAGGACGGAAATTGGATATGCGGTGGGGAAAGCCCCACCGCATATCCAATTTCCGCGCGGTATTCTGACAAGCGATTCAAGCAAGCAGGCCGGCCCCGCGGCGTCAGAACATCATCATCTGCCCTTCGCCGCGCTCGACCGGGTCGCTCGAGAACTGCTCCTCGAACGACTCCCGTGTAAGCATCTTCACTTCTGCCAACGAACGCCACCAGCGGAACTTGACCAACTTGCAGTCCCTCAGCTTCTCAGCCAGGGCCGGTTGCAGCGCCGCCTTGTGTGCGATCAACCCCACGCGCCCGCCCGGTACAACCAGAATGCTTTGCCTCATGGGGAACGGGTTAGCTGCGATTTCCTGCGCCACCAGCGCGGAGGCCAGCACCGTGAACGCCAGCACAAGCCCGCCGCGTTCCTCCCACAGCAGCCACCTGCCCTCGCGACGCGTCTTGTACTTCAGGCGTGAGCCTGTCGTTTCAATGATGTGGCTGATCGTGTGCAGGTCCTCCTGGCGCCGCGCCGCCTTGTCTTCCTCCCGCAGCCTCCAGGTCAAGTCGACTTTCTCTGCGTACGAGTTCAGGATCGCCTGCATAGTCTCGAGCGAGGGCGTGAACAGACCGGGCAGCTCGCGAAAGACCTCGGTCTCAATGTGCAGCAGCAGGGATTCCGGGTTGTTCTGCAGATAGTTCACCGTGACTACTTCCGCTCGATCCGCCAGGGACGGGGATGCAGGCCATTCTCGCAGACCCCACGTGCCGGCCTCGACCGACTCACCTGTCGAGTGATGCATAAAACCCTCGTCTTCTCGCAACGCGGTTTCGATGCTCAAGCGCGTCGCGCGCATCTCTGGCTCGAGATCCTGCCCGGAGGGGCGGAGCATGTGTTCCTCGGCCAGGAACTTCAGCGCCGCGGATTTCATGTGCAGGTAGCTGGCGGGCTCGCCGCGTGCGGCAAGGTAGTCCCGCATCGTCTGGCGCAGCGCCGCGAGCTGCGGCCTCTGAACCTCCCGCCTCAGGCGTTCGCCGCGCTCCCACAGGAATTGCACCGGATCGTCTTCGGTCCGCAGGGCGAGCCCCTTGAGGTCGAATCCCGCTGCGCTGATGGCCGTCATTGCCGAAAGCATGAACGGCGGCTCCACCTCGGGCAGCAATCCGAAGAATGGCGTGCCGAGCGCAAGCAGCTCCGATAGATGGGTGAAGGCGGCGTGCAGGGCGGTCGCGTTCCACGCCCAGTCGTATCGCCGCCGCCGCAGTGCCATGCGGTACGGCTCCACGGCCGCCCGTCCCCACAGCCAGCCGGCCCACAACGCAGAGAACGTCCAGAAAGCCTGGTTCGGCCGCGGCACCGATCCGATCACGGCTGCAATAGGAATCTCCTTGCGCACCTCGTCGGCCAGGTTCTTGAGCCGGCCCTCGTAGGTGCATATCCCACCTGCCTCGGGGATCTTGTTCGGCCAGGCGACGTACACCACCGGTGCCCCTGATTCCGGCCACAGGCTGTACGCCTCTTCCAGCACCATCCACACGTTCTGTTCGCGGAATACATCCGACGTGGAGAGCTGTTTGGGGCGCGGCCTCCTCTCGCCGTGGCCCCACAGGGTGTTACCGGCATCGCAGGCCACCAGCACGGATGCCGTGAGAGCCCGCCGGCGCGCCGGCGGCAAGTCCAGGCTCTCGATCCGATTGATGATCGTGTTCAAGACGTAAAGCGGGCGCGGCAGGTAGTGCTGTATGGCCTCCTGCACATGCGAGCGCTCCGGGTCGTCCTTGGTTGCCACGCGCTCCAGGACTCGTGATCGGTGCAAGGCATCCGTCTCGGCGATCTTTCGAGCGCGCTCCACGTCCTCGCCCGTGGCCTCTCTTTCTCCGCTGTCGCCGCACTCCCTGCACTCGTAGATGCGTGCGAACGGGGCATCCTGCCCTTTTCGCCAGATGAACGCCGTCGCCTGGATCGCCCGCCCGCACTGCTGGCAGCGCGTCAAGTAGAGGGACTGCACATGCGTCTCGAGGCGTTCATCGCCTCTCTTGGATGCCGCCAGTTCCGCCAGCGCCGCCTTGAAATCCGCCTCCAATGGCGGATCCACAGCCAGTTCCAATAGGAATCGAGTGATGGGATTATTGACCGTGACGAGCACGCGGTACCCCGCTCGCGCGGCCTCAACCGGGAGCCGCGGCGAGAACCCGAACGGGTCCAGCAGCCAACTCGATGGCGCCACGTGCTGCGTCAACCACGCCGCAACCGTACCGTCCTCGAGTGGAGGCAGAAAACGTCGGAGCGGCCCTGGCTCCTCCGCTGCGAAGCCCGGGATATATGGCATGCCCTCCATAAAGGCAGTATACAGTCGCGGGTTGGGTGGGCAACCTTGCTACTTCATGCCATTCCCCCTACGGCAGCCGCTCAAGACTCCCGGCGGATGGCCGGCAAGCCGAACCTCACCCAGGCGTGTGCACGGACCGCCCGCCTCAGGCGGTGGCCGCGAAGACCTCAAACAGCGGTACGGGCTAGTACAGCGTGGCGATCTGTTGGACTTCCGCCTTCCGCTTTAGTGTGCAGCGGATCTCTGCGACGCCGCGCTCATGGTACTCGCCTGAATACTCCGGTCCCGCAAGCTTGCAGCCGAAACGGTACAGGGCGTTCTCGGTCGGTCCAGATATGATCAACTGCCCGCCCTTCTTGAGCAAACGCAGCAGCTGCGCCAGCGGCCAAGGCAGGTCCTTCACATGCTCGAGCACGTCCAGCGCGATGATCAGATCAAATGAGGCGGCCTCTGGTTGCGTCATGGCAGTGCCCAAAGCTGCCCACTCCGTCACATTGAACTGGAGCGGAATGTGGCTCTTCATGCGCGCCAGGGGCAGGTGATCGACGTCCGCAGCGACCACTTCGGCGCACACAGTGGACAGGAATGGCAGAACTACTCCGCTGCCGCATCCGAAATCCAGCGCCGTGCGCACGGGGCCTCCCGCTCCACGGGGTGCATCACGATGTCCAACCACCTTCAGAACAGCCACTTGATCAACGGGTTCGTGTGCGAATATGCCGGGAAACCGATCTCGTCCAGCCCACCGGGCTCGGCATCGGACAGGACCTGTTGAATCGCCGCGCCGTAGCGCCGCTTGTGGGCAGTGAATTCGCTGGACTTCATGGGATGCCGGAGGCGGTCTACAGCGGATTAGATAAAGGGTGCTTCGGCACGGAGCGCAGGTCGCTCTCCACCGCTGAAAGCAGCAGCTGGATGCCCAACAGCACTGACAGCGTGGGCAGGATCACTGTGCCGGTCGGCGCTGGGACGCCGAGGCTCCAGTACTGCACCCATTTGATGCCCCCGAAGAACATGCCGAAGAGCAGCAACGGCAGTCCGACCAGAACGTAGATGCTGACCATCGAGAAATCGTAAAGGAAGTTCTTCAGCATCACGCGTCGTACGAACGTCCCCAGCAGCTTGAAGGGGAATTCCAGCAGTACGCGTTCGACCGCCAGGTTCGAAACCTCGTTTCTGTAGAGCGCCGGCATTGGAACGTCCTGCACGACCGCGCCCAGCAGATACAAGTGCGACAGCATCGAGAGTTCGAAGTAGTATCCGCGGTCGATCTGATCCAGCGGCAGTTGCGCAAGCGCCTCCACGCGGATAGCCAGGAAGCCGTTCGTCGGATCAAACAGGTTCCAGTATCCCGTGGCCGCCTTTGCCAGGAAGCCCAGCCCCATGTTGCCGATGCGCCGGATGAGCGGCATCTTTCGCAGCGCGGCAAAGTCGCGGAAGCGGTTTCCCTTGGCGTAGTCAGCTCTGCCCTGCACCAGCGGTGCCAGCAGCGCCGGCAGGTGCAGGATGTCCATCTGCCCATCGCCGTCGATCTTGACGACGATCTCCGCGCCCAGATCACGGGCTTTCTGGAAGCCCGTGATCATTGCGGCTCCCACACCCCGGTTCCGTTCATGCCGCAGCAGGAGTATCCTGCGGTCGTGTTTGGCGGCCGCCTGCACCAACGCCGCCGTCCGATCCGTGGAGGCATCGTCCACCACGACCACGTGCTTCAGGTACGGCGGAAGCTCGCGCAGCACCGCCTGGATCTGCCCTTCCACGCGATACGCCGGGACCACCGCCGCAATACTATGTGACTTCAACTCCATCCGGGGCATTGTTTGCGCAATTGTAACCGAGGCTTTTGGTGCCGCTTCCTATTTGCGATAGAATAGTTGCGCGTGCGGTCCGCAGCACACCATGATCCCTGTGTTATCAGACCAACCATGGCCTCCACCGGAGAACGCGTCCTCGTTGTCGAGAGTGACCCTGTTATCAGTGACCTGATCGCCCGGCAGGCCCTCAAGCCGCTGGGGTATGACGTCAAGGTCGTCTCCGAGGCTGCACAGGCCATTGAGGAAGCGCTTGAGAATCCGCCCGATCTGATCATTGCAAACCTCGACCTGCGGGACCTCGGTGGCAAAGACGTGCTTGCCGCCATCTCCTCGCAGGGCGTGACGGCCCCGGTCGTCGTCATTGCCGGGAAGGGGGAAGAAAGGCGCGCCATCCAGGCGTTCCGCCTCGGCGCTGCCGATGCCCTGCTCTGGCCCGCGAAGGACGCGGAGATCGTCCGCGTGGTCGAGCGTTCCATGCAGCCCACGCGCTCACAGCGGATCCGGCGCCAACTGTATCAGCAGCTCGAAGCCGCCGAGGAGGAATTGAAGCGCAGGGCCGGCGATCTGGCCGCGATCCTTTCCATGGGAAAGGCGCTGAGCTCCAGCACCGATCAGCGCCAACTCTTCGGCCGCCTGCTCGAGAGCGCCATGCAGATCGCCCATGCCGATGTGGCCTGGTTCACGGTGCGGGATGATAGGACCAGGAACTACTTGTTGCGTGCGCATCGCAACCTGCCGCCGGCCTGGGCCGGGAAGCTCAACCAGCCTTTGGATGACGGCCTGAGTTCCCTGGTCAGCATTTCCGGCCAGGCGCTGGCCATCCACGGCCAGCCCATCGAGAAGTTCAAGGTCGCAGCCTTGGGCAAGTCGGCCGCGGTGCTGCCCGTCAAGGTCAGGGATGCGGTCCTTGGTGTTCTCCTTGTCATCCGCAAGGCGGATGTGGAGATCGACAAGGACGTTCAAGAGCTCCTGCAGGCCCTTGCCGATTTCGCCTCGATTTCGCTGCTCAACACACGGCTCTTCAAGGCCCTTGAGGCTGCGGCCGCGGCGACGCGGCTGAACGAAAGGAATCTCGCCAGGCTGTTGGAGTCGCTGCAGGTCTCGATCGATGGGCTCAAGAGTCTCCGATCCGGAGACGAAGGCGAATTGACCAAGGAGCAGAAGGAAGCGGTGACCGCGGTACAGGCTGCGCTTGAGTGCCTGGCGCGGTCGGCAGGCACGCCTGGCGCGGCGGCATCGCCGCCGGCAGACTGACCCCCAGTCCGTGTGAATCCCCAAGAACAAGCCACCGCCGGAGAGCGCCGGCGGTGGCTTTCGCCAAAGGAGGAGACGTGAGGAGCGTGTTGGAGGTGTCTTTGATGCGTCTCCACGCTCATCATACCTTTCCCGGCTCGAGCACGGCATTATCAAATGTCACGCTTTGGCTGTGATGATGCTCATTGGCGGCGACCCACGTATGTGTGTCGGATCTGAACCTCCTCATACGCCAAAGCCCCAAATACCCATCCGAATTGTATTGACTCTATTTCAGTCCATCCACGAATTCGCGTGCCAGCCGAATTGCCTCGGAAGCATCCCGGTACATCTGCGTCTTCAGACCGCGATGCGGATTGCCGGTGATCATCTTGGACACCTTGCGGCCCTGCTGTGCCAGGCAGAGCACAGGCTTGCCCGCCCCCAGCGCATACCCGATCTCGTAACCGACGCCGTGTGAGGGGACGCTCACCTCGGCGATCAACGCATCCGCAGCCGCGATCCAGCGTACGTCGCGGTCGTACACCTCGCGCGGCGAGACGCGCGTCTCAAGCTCCACCACCGTCGAATCGGCGAGATGGGCGGTGGGTATCTCGTGGCCGTCCACCAACAGCGCTACCGTAAGGGCTTGATAGACGGACTCAAAATCGCGCCCGCCGGTGATCGAGCAGGCGAAGTAGATGTTCATTTTCCCGGCAGGTTCGAGAGGATGGACGATGGGCTCCGAGGCGAGGCTTGGGGCGCTGCGCCGCCCGAGCGCATGCTGTCCAGTTCAGTGCTGAACCTCATCCAGTCCCGGACCAGGATCACAATGTGTGGCGTGCTGTCTTTGAAGAAGAACGGCGAGAGGAATAGTCTCAGCGTGGAGGCGGGGATGGGCAGCGCGCTCAGGTCGATTACCAGGGCCGTGCGGCTGAACAACGGCTCGAGGATGTCGCGGTTGAATCCACGGAGGCTCCGCGGCGGGAAAAGGACCGCCATGGCCGTGCTCGTCGTGCGTTGGATACGGCGATAGGAAATGCTCATGCGCAAGAACGGTGTCGCCAGCCGCAGGTGATCCGGGAACGGCTGGACATACGCGCTGCCACGCAGCACGAGCATCAGCAGCGCAGCCGCGATTGCCATCCCGCCCACGCCCGCCAGGGTCATCCAGCGCCATGGTTCGGTCAGCCGCGTGTACAGGTCACGGTAGAACGGCCAGGCCAGCGCCAGCATGCCCAGCCCAATAAAGAAAAGTGCTGGCCGCCAGCGGTCCAGCATCCGAGTGTAGAGCAGCAAAGGATAGCGCTTTCCAGCGCTCCTGGCGGGGCTCATCCTATTTCCTCTTTGTCGGGCGGGCGCAGGCCGGCTTCATCACCGGCTGCCTCGCCCATGTTTCCCGCCTGCGACCGCCCGCCGTTCAGCTGGGTGCTCAGGCGCGCGATCGCTTGTTCGAGATGCTCGCCGCGCAGGCTGAAGGTCAGGTCGCCGCGCGTCTTCTCGATGATGCCGCGTGCCAGGTCGGTCTGGCGCCTCAATCCGTTGGTGATCGCGTCCGGGTAGTCCATCGTCACCAGCACGGAGTAGATGTCATCCATGATCCCCAGCAGGCGCTCGGCCTCCTGCGAATAACCATGACGCAGAATGTCGAGCGTCTTGCGGCGCAATTCGCCCACCACCTCCGCCAGGCCGTTCAAGTAGGTGAAACCGGTCACGCCCAGCTCGTCCGGCGTCAGCAGCGGCCGGTTCTGGATCAGGGCGCAGGTGACATTGGCCTCCACGTATTCCTTGAGGGCATCCTGGGTGTAGCCGGCGTAATACAAATCGGTGTGCTTCTGCAGCCCGCTTCGCAGTGCCTCGGCCAGCCGCCGCGCCTCGTCCAGCTGTTCCTGCATCGAGGCGTTGTCATCCCGGTGCACGGCGCGGATGGCGAGCGAACAGGCGCGCGTCAACTGGCGCGCCTGCGCCAGGGCGCCGTCGCGGCTGGCGGTGCGCGTGTCAAACTCCTGGCGGATCTTTTCGGTGATACTCTCCAATTTGTGCATGGGGCGCTCCGCGCCGCGTCAGCTCTTGGGATCCTCCGGCGGCTGGTGCGGGCGGAAAAGATGCTCGGCCAGTGAGGTGTTCACCGGCACGTGGATCTCGCCGAAGGCGGCTTCATAGCGCGCCAGGTTCTCGGTCAGCGCGCGCAGCAGCAGCTTGGCCGAGAGCGGGGCCATCAGCACGCGGGCCTTCACAACTGCGGTCGTATCCGCCGGGAGCAGATGCGCAAAATCGATCACGATATCCGCCGGCGAATGCGAGATGCGCGCCAGGTTGCAGTAGACCGTGTCCAGTCCCTGCGGGATATTGAGCGATGGTGAGATCGGGGCCTTGGGAGTAGCGTCCATGGTAGTTTGTCCGGTTTTTTGTCTGGTCGCTGCGGGTTCAGTCCCAGGATCTGGGCGCGATCCCCGGGCCCGCAACCTTCAAGACCTAGAACGGAATGTCGTCCTCTGCGGGCGCGACAGCCATGTCGCCGGAATCGGCTGCCGGGCCGCCGCCCTCGCTCTCACTGCGGGTGGTCAGGAAGCGCACGGTCTGCGCGGTGACCTCGAAGCTGGCGGCCGAGGTGCCGTCCTGCTTTTGCCAGATGCGCGGCCCGCCGCTGGCCTTGTCGGGCGTCAGGCGCCCCTCGATCAGCACGCGACTGCCCTTCTTGAGGAACTGGTTGCAGATCTCCGCCTGCTTACCCCAGGCGGAGATGCGGAACCAGATAGTCTCGTTGACCTGCTCGCCGTTGGACGAGGTGTAGCGGCGATTGGAGGCGACGGAGAACGAGGTCACTGCCTGGCCCGAAGGCGTATAGCGCATCTCCGGATCCCGGCCGACGTTTCCTACTATGATAAGGGTGTGGAACATGGGGACTCCTTCCAGGTACAGGTAATGGCGCCTAGGCGCCACGGCACGGATGCAACGTCAGCCCATTGTACACGCGTTCCCCACGCGATGGGTTCAAGCTAACGATTCAAGGTCGTATTAAACGAAGACGAGCTGCCGTCTCTGCAGCTCGTCTTCCGAAGCAAGTCAACCTAGTCGCCCGGGACCGGCAGCGCCTGGGGCACCTCGTCGGGCTGAGGCCTGGCCGCAACCCGGAAGCCGACGAACATCAGGATGGCGGAGAGCAGCTCGCCCAGGTACAGGAACTGGCCGTAGCCCAGGCGCGTCAGGGTGCTGGCCGTGCCGATCAGCAGCGCGCCGACGGCGATCAGGATGTTGCCGATGACGCGGTTGGGGAGCACGCGCTTGCGCCAGAACAGGTAGGCGGAGTAAATGGCGCCGCCCACGAGCGTCAACAGCCCGTAGATATTAAAGAAGGGCGTGGTCAGCCGCACGGGCGAGCCCAGCGGCAGCAGACCGCGCACCGCGGTCACTTGTTTGCCGCGATAGGTGGTGGTGAGAGTCTCGGCGCCGGCGGGAGCCGCCTCCCCTTCATCGAGCACCTTGGTGCCGTATTGCTCGCTGATGGCCTTGGACGTGGTGAACACAGACTCGTCCAGCCGCGGCATGACCTGCAGCATCAAGTACGTGGCGAACAGGCTGCCGATAATCAGCAGCGCGGTGACGACGTGCACCCAGCGTTTGCGCACCAGAAGAAGCAGTGAGCCATGCCCGATCCAGGCGGCATTGAGCGCCGCGCCGAACAAGTACCACGCGAAGAACACCCAGCGGTTCCACGCCAGGGCAAGATAAGCCTCGGCGAAGCTGCCGGCGCCGAAGAAGGCAAGGCCGATGCCCCAGAAGAGGAAGTGGGGCGCGCGCCGCACG
>JAZDHO010000146.1:0-2199 GCA_043805815.1 Chloroflexota bacterium | reverse complement strand
CAAGTTGGCGGAATAGATCGTGCCTGCCCTCCCGGCAAACTGGCTCAGCAATGAGCCCAGAGCCAGGCCGCCGAAGAAGAAGGGCGCAGCCAGGGCTAGGTAGTGCAGAGCGAGGATGAAGACTTGTTTGCGGTCCCAGGCGATGCTGAACGAATCAAATGGCAGCCAGTTGGTCAGCAGGTAAGCCCCCAGGATACTGCCGCCCGCGGCAATGGCCGATCTGCTCAATCTTGCATGCGGGCTGCCTCTCTGCAGCGCAGGGAAGATCGCCAGTGCCGTGCCGCTTGCGCCGAAACCCAGCAGCGCAATGCTTACGATCATGAATGCCAGGTGGTAGAACTGGGCAACAGAGAAGAGCCGCGTCAGGTTGATCTCGAACGCCAGAGTTGCAGCTGCGAGCAGAAAAAGCCCAAGCCAGATGCGGCGGTCAACGCCCCGGTTCAATCACCCTCAGCATTTTGCCGGCGCCACGTGCAGCGCGCCGGTCAGACCAATTCCAGGGGGCCGCGCCGCTTGGCCTCGAGCCCAAAGATGGTGAATAGAACGTAGCCCGGCAGGCTGTACATGACGCCGATGCCCAACTCACCCCACAAGAGCGGCGCCGCTTCGGACAGGCTCGCTCCGCCGACCAGTAGGCGCGCCGCCGCGATGCCGCCCGTCCGTGGCAGCACGCTGGAGATGGCCTGGATCCAACCCGGCAGCTGCTGCAGCGGCACGTTGGCGCCCGAGAAGATCAGCAGCAGGAAATACAACAGGTTGTTGACGAACATCACAATTGCCGTGATCAACACCAGGCTGCCCAACAAGAGCCACGGAGCGATCCTGCTATCTCCACCGCGGAACACGTGTGGGTATCTTCTCATCTCCAAACTCGCTGCACAGCTCTGTCAGTCGTTTGCGTGCGCCGCGCCACTCCAGTTCGGTCAGGCCCTCCTTAATAGGAACATCCTGCCGCAGTGTCGCAAGCTTCTTGAAGAGAACGGCATCCGCCCGGCGAGTGGCGAGGCTCGCAGCCAGACTTGCGCTGCGGCCCGGGCTCACGGAGCTCAGCCGCCATTTGGCGGGATCGTCCGGTATCGACTCGACATGTTTGAAGCGCCTCAGAACGGCTGCCGCCGATTTGGCGCCCCACCCCGGGATGCCCGGGTAGCCATCGGCAGAATCTCCCACAAGCGCCAACCAGTCGGGCATGGAGGCGGGACGCACACCGTACTTCTGCACGACGCCGGCTTCGTCGATGACGATCTCACGCCGTCGATCCCAGCACACGATGTGTTTGCCGCTGACGAGTTGCGCCAGGTCCTTATCGGGTGAGCAGATGACGATCTGCTTGACTGTCTGTGCATCGGAGAAGCGCCTGGCTGCTGTAGCCAGGGCGTCGTCCGCCTCGAACTCCACCATCGGCCAGACCACCACCCCCAGTGCAGCGACGGCCTGCTCTGCCAACGAGAATTGCGCCATCAGTGCCGGATCAACGCCCTCGCCAGTCTTATAGCCGGGATAGAGTTTGTTGCGAAACGACTCGATCACATGGTCGAAGGCCACGCCCACGTGCGTGACACCGGGGCTCATCAGCAGCATCAATAGGCTTCGCACGAGGCCGAGCGTCGCACCGACCTCGCGTCCATCCGGCGCCTTCTTCGGCGGCGCGCCGTAGAAATTGCGGAAGAGCTCATACGTGCCATCCACCAGGTGGATTTTCATTGCTATTGAAGCTCCCTCACTTCCGTTGGCAGGTGATTGTAGCCGAAGCGCGGTTGGCGGCCGGCATGGGGTCAGCATCGCCGCAGTGTAGGACAGATGTTCTATCTTGTCAAGTGGGAGGCACCTGGCCACAGAAACGCAGAGCGAGGGACCGCACCTCCGGCACCGCAGTGACAAATTCTAGGATCTACTACCCTGCCTGAGACGCCATTTCGCGGGTCAACCGCCCCAATCGTCGGCCCGCATGGCAGCTTTTGGGCGCTTCCATTGATCCTAGTATTATGGAAAGGGACACGGCAGGCCGGTTGTTCCTTGGTCGATCGAGACCGTCAATGAGCACGGCCGCCGTGTCCTTCGTGAAAAGCGCCCGAACAGTTGTGTGGTCTGCAAGACCGAATTCTGCTAGAACGGGCAATTTCATTATATGCACGGCCGGAGGTGGAATCAAGATGGACGGACATCCTTTCGTAGGCATCGATGTATCCAAGGAGCGCC
>JAZDHO010000145.1:0-10512 GCA_043805815.1 Chloroflexota bacterium | reverse complement strand
ACAAGGAGCCCGATGAGAACCCACTTGGTGACCTTTGGGCACCTACTACTTGACCTCTGGGCACCGACTCGCCAGTCGCTTTTTGCCAGGCACTCTGCAGAACCTGAAGATCCACCTGAAAATACAGCCGGTGCCGGATGTAGTCTCTGCGCTCGCGGAGGAGACCTCTGGCGCGCAGAAGGCGCCTAGCGGCCTTGAGTTCCTTGTAGGAAAGGCCGGTCTCGAGCGGGAGACTCTGATTGGCCGGATCTGCTTTCGCGTCGGGATCCTGATCCGCAAGTTTCGTCCGCTTGTGTATCCAGCCAGCGCTGTCTTGCTGCTTTCCGCACCAGTAGATCAGCTGGCACAGCAGCAGAGCCGCGTTGGTGGAGCCGCTGATCTCGCGCAGCCGCGGGTAGTAGGCCACGGGGCGGCCAGCATCGGCGAGAAGGTCGGTGATCTTCAATCCGGATTCCTCGTGCAGGCGATAGACCGCTCTGCTGAACCCAGCATAGCACATATGTTCTGTACAGGATTATCCAATCTGTCCACCCTGTGCTAATTTTGAGTGATGCGCATAGCCACTAATTCACCCATAAAATCCACTCATCGACCGAATAGCAGCAATCGCCGCGCTCGATCCGACGCGAGTCGGGGGCAGCATTGGGTATGCTGTGAGATGGGAACCAGGGACCGCGGCGTTTGACCGCGGCTGTCCGCGCCTGGTGGTGTACGCCCCCCTACGGCGGGGGCCGAGCTACTGCGGCTTTGGTGAGCGGGCGACCTGCGGCGGCACAGCCACGTCAGGGATGAGAGTGCGCCCGCCTTCGAGCCTCAGGGCGCGGCAGGGCGGCGGGCTGCCGGCGTTCAGGTGCCAGCGCCCGCAACCTTGCGGGATAGCGAGACTCAAAGCCTCTCCCGCGGGAGAGGGCAAGGGAGACGATCCGCGGGCAGGCCGTGATGATGGGTCAAGGACGGAAAGGCGCAGGCAAATCAGATTCCTGCCTCACCCGCTCCGCGCCAACAACTGCATCGAAAGTTCTTCCAGCGCCGCGCCGGCGTCGCCGTGCGGCTTCAGGCCGTGGAGGGCGCTCACAGCATCGCGCGTCAATCGCTGTGCGTGACGCGTCGCATACTCGTGCCCGCCCCCATGTTCGAGCAGCTTGCGCAGCCGCGGGGCGTTCCGGCACCGCTTGCCGGCATCACGCCAGAGCCTGGAAAATTCGCCGTGCTTGCCAAGCCCGTATACGACCGGCAGCGAGAGCTTGCCCTCCGCCAGATCGCTGGCGATTGACTTGCCGGTGCGCTTCTCCTCACCCCAGATGCCCAGGACGTCATCTTCCACCTGGAAGGCCAGACCCAACAGCTGGCCGAACCTGCGGTACTGCGCGCACCTTGCCGGGCTCTCGCCTCCCAGCAGCGCGCCGATGTGCGTGCACGCGGCCAGGAGCGCGGCGGTCTTGCCGTCGATCATCTGCCAGTAGCCCTTGAGTGACAATCGGCGCGCCCCTTGATGATCCAGGTCCAGGAACTGGCCCTTGGTCAGGTCAAGGCAGGCCTGCTGCAGGATTCCATGCACAGCCACGACCGCGGCCGATTCGAACGCCTGCGTCAGGTCGAGGGTGGCCTGGTTGGCGATCGTGAACAACGCATCGCCGGCGTTGATGGCCAGTGGCACGCCAGCCTTCCGCCACAGCGTCGGGCGCCCGCGCCGGGTGGGGGAGTTGTCCTGGATGTCGTCGTGCACCAGCGAGAAGTTGTGCAGCAGCTCCAGCGCCGCGGCGCCTGGTGCGGCCTGGCGCCATCTGCCGCCCGCGGAGGCACACACCAGAAGCGTCAGCAGGGGCCGGATGCGCTTGCCGCCCTGGACTTTGCGCGTGGACGGTCCGCTCCAGCCCATGTGATACGCGAGCAGTTCGTGGAATCCCCGCGTGGATGGCGAGGCAAGCCTGTGTATCTGCCGCTTCAATTCAGATTCGATCACTGGCAGCATTAGACGAGCTTGCTGGTCAAGGGTCATGCGCTTCAGCACTCCTCCTGTTGTGGATCATTGGCTGCGTGCGCGCCAGATCTCATAGCCTCCGAAGCCGGTCGAGCCCAATATGGCATCACGCTCCTTCGTCCACGTGTGAAAGATGCCGGCCTGCGGATCCACCGGGTCGTACAGCATGGTCTCCGCGATCAGGTATCCCTCGGGCGTGCCGAAGTTGGTGACCGCATAGGCGCGGCCGCCGCTGTCCACCCGGTTCACGACCAGCATGTGATCGAAATTGCCCCACGAACCGTGCCAGATGAAAAGGAAATCACCCGGCTGCAGCGGCGCCGCGGTCCAATCCACCTTGTTCAGCGGCGCCTCATTGACCTCGTGCATGAAACGTGCAGGGGGAAAGGCAGCCGCGATCAGGCGCTGATCCGGAACCTTCGCTGGATCCAGCAGCCAGTAATCGTGCGGCGCCACATCCAGCCCGATCACGCCGGCATCACGCAGGATGGCGATCGCCAGCGGACCGCAGATGTTGCTCGGATCGCCGTAGCCCACGCCGTTGATCTCCTTGGCTGCCCGGACGCTGTCTGCCACCGATGCCTGCACGTAGTTCAGCGAGGCGCGGTAGAGCGCAACCTGCTGCGCCGCCGGCAGGGGGCCCGAGAAGACCAGCCCTCCATCCAGGATGCTGGCCGCGATCGGATCGGGTGTCAGGCTGGCGGCCAGGTCAAATCCGGACGCCAGATTCGGGGCAACGGCTGAAGGCGCTATCGGCGTGAAGGTCGCCGTGAGGGCGGGGATGCTCGCCTGGGTGGGAGGGGCCTGGATCGGAGCAGACGTGGCCGCCGTGGCTGCCGCGTCCATCGCGCTGGCGCGGGGCGCGAGGGAACTGATGAAGGGCGCCAGGAGCAGCAGCGATGCGCCGAGCGTGACCGCGATGACCATCCCCAGTCCCAATGATCGTTTATCGGATCGCATCTTTGTGATGGCCGCTGTGTCCGGTGGCTAGGTTTGCCTCAGGGGTGTGTTGCGAAGGCTCTCCAGGTTGCGCGCTCCGGCCGCGAACATGGTGACGCGCAGTTGCTGCACGATCAGCCGGATGGCGTTGACCGCCGCTTCTGTCGAATCCGCCGCGGCCTTGAGGAACGGGCCGGCCATTCCGCCCAGGGTTGCGCCGAGGGCGATGCACTTGGCTACATCGATGCCATCGCGCAGTCCGCCGCTGGCGAAGATGCGCACACCGGGTGCAGCCGCCTTCACCGTGTTGATCGACTCAGCCGTCGGGATTCCCCAAGCCACGAAGGCCGCAGCCAACTGGCGCATGAACTCATCCGGCGCGCGGTGCATTTCAACCTGGGACCAGCTCGTCCCGCCGGCGCCGGCAACATCGATGGCCGCCACGCCGCAATCCGCCAGCAGCCTCGCCGCGCGTTCGGAGATGCCCCAGCCCACTTCCTTTACCACCACGGGCACCCCAACGCCTTGGCAGACGCCGCGAATCTTGCTCGCCAGGTTGGAAAAGTCCGTGTTACCGCCCGGCTGCAGCGCTTCCTGAAGCGGATTCAAGTGCAGGATCAGGGCGTCCGCCTGGATCATCTCGACGGCACGGCGGCATTCGTCAAGGTCATAGCCGTAGTTCAACTGCACCGCGCCCAGGTTGGCGAACAACAGGGCGTCCGGCGCATGTCGGCGGATCTGGAAGCTGCGCGCCAATTCCGGTTTCTCGATTGCCGCCCGCTGCGATCCAACGCCGATGGCGACGCCGGTCGCGGCCGCGGCCTTCGCCAGCCGGCCGTTGATGCGGGCGGCCTGCTGCGTGCCGCCGGTCATGGAGGATATCAGCAGGGGTGCCTGGAGCTGTCTGCCGAAAAGCTCCAGACGCGTGTCGACTGCCTCGAGTGCCAACTCGGGAAGTGCCTGGTGATGAAAACGAAGCCTCTCCAGCCCCGTGCGCAGGGCCGAATCCACGTCCTGCTCCAGGTTGATCCGCAGGTGCTCGGCCTTTCGGCGCTGGACCGGCGCAACTTTCGACATCAGGGGGTGTTCCAGTCTTTGAGTTCCACGCGTGTGCCTGTGTTACAATGGGCGCGCTGAAAATGCTGCCACACGGAGGATTATTTCATGACCGAAACATATGCCGAGGTCAAGAAAATCATTGTTGACCTGTTGGGGGCTGATGAAGCCAAAGTCACGCCGGAAGCACGTTTCCGCGAGGACCTCGAAGCCGATTCACTGGACCTGGTCGAACTGATCATGGCTTTTGAAGACAAGTTCGGCGCCGAGATCTCGGACGAGGCTGCCCAGAAGATCACCACGGTGGGAGAGGCCGTTTCGTATATCGACGAGCGCAAGTAGGCTGACGCAGCCGCTCCAAGAGCCCGAACGTTGCGATTATAACCGTAGAGCCGTCATCCAGACGGCTCTACTCGTTTCAATGGCAGTGCAATACGACGATGATTCCTGCCATCCCTTTGGTCACCGCGCCCCTCCTGAGGTCCTTGCGAGAAGCGAAGCGACGAAGCAATCTCCTCGCGGATCATGCAGCCGCTTGCTGTGCTTCGCTTGCCCCGACGTGATCGAGGAGTCGTTCTGATCGCCGTGCGGACATCCATGCCCGCCGCACCCCCTAACCGCCGCTCACTTGAGCAGGGAGGGGATCTCCTCCGGGTGGCGGGCAATGCCCACACCCGCGGCCCTGAGGGCGTTGACCTTGTCCGCGGCCGTGCCGGTTCCGCTTTCAATGATCGCGCCCGCGTGGCCCATGCGCTTGCCTGGCGGCGCCGTCTGACCTGCGATGAATGCCACCACCGGCTTGGTCATCTCGGCTGCAATGAACTCCGCTGCCTTGTCCTCATCCGTGCCGCCGATCTCTCCGATCAGAACCACTTTCTCAGTCTGAGCGTCGTGCTCGAACATGTCCAGCACGTCGATGAAATTGGTGCCGTTGATCGGGTCGCCGCCGATGCCCACGCAGGTCGATGCGCCCATGCCGAGCAGCTTGAGCGCGTACAGCACCTCGTAGGTCAATGTCCCGGAGCGTGAGACCACGCCCACGTTGCCTGGCAGCGAGATGTCTCCGGGGATGATGCCGACCTTGCACTCACCGGGCGTCAGGGCGCCGGGACAATTGGGCCCGAGCAGGCGCACGTTCTTCTGGTCGATGTAGTTGCGCACGCGCATCATGTCCTGGACCGCGATGCCCTCGGTGATGCACACGATCAGCGGGATGGCGGCGTCGGCGGCCTCGAACATGGCGTCCGGTGCGAATCTCGCTGGGACGAAGATGCAAGAGGTATTGGCACCGGTGGCTTCGACCGCCAGCTTAACCGAATCGAATACCGGGATCTTGCCATCCAGCACCCACTCGCCGCCCTTCCCCGGCGTGACGCCGGCCACGACCTTGGTACCGTAGGCTGCCATGTGTGTCGTGTGGAATAGTCCCTCGTTGCCGGTGATGCCCTGCACCAGCAGGCGCGTATTATTGTCGATCAGAATGCTCATGCGTGTTTCTCCCTGCCGTCACATCGGGGTATTGCCCCCGCGGCCCCCTAGGTCACCGCTGCAGCTTCGCGTGCCGCCGCGACGGCCTTCTGGGCTGCATCGGCCAGTGTGTTGGCCGTGATCATCTTGGCATCCGCCAGGAGTCTCTGGCCTTCCTCGGAGTTGGTTCCGACCAGGCGCACCACCATCGGCGCGCGGGGCTTGACCTGGGCCGTGGCCTCAAGAATGCCGTGTGCAACTTCGTCGCAGCGGGTGATCCCGCCGAAGATGTTCAGCAAAATGGCCTTGACATTGGGATCTGCCAGGATGATGCGCATCGCCGCCGCGACCTGGTCGGCGCTGGCGCCGCCGCCGATATCCAGGAAATTGGCCGGCTCACCGCCGAACAGCTTGACGATGTCCATGCTGGTCATGGCCAGCCCGGCGCCGTTCACCATGCAGCCGATGTCCCCGTCCAACTTGATGTACGAAAGACCGTACTTGCGCGCCTCAGTCTCTGCCGGTGCTTCCGCATCCAGATCGCGCATCTCCAGCAATTCGGGGTGCCGGTACAGGGCATTATCGTCAATGATCATCTTACCGTCGAGCGCCATCAGCCTGCCATCTTTGGTGATCACCAGCGGATTGATTTCCGCCAGCGTCGCGTCGCTCTCCGTATAGACCCGCCACAAGCCCGCGGCGATCCGCCCGAATTCCTTCCAATGTTTTCGCGGCAGGTCGATCGAAGCGGCGATATCCCGCGCCTGGTAGTCTCGCAGCCCCAGCAGGGGATCGATGTGCACCTTGATGATCTTCTCCGGGGTCCTGGCGGCCACTTCCTCGATCTCCACTCCCCCGGCCGCAGAGGCGATCATCACCGGCTTGCGCTGGGCGCGGTCGTTGGTGATGGAATAGTAGATCTCGGATTCGATGCCGGCCGCTTCGTCCACCAGGACCTTGCGCACCGGCAGGCCCTTGATCTCCATCATTAGGATCTGGGCCGCCAGTTGAGCCGCCTCATCGGCGTCCTTCGCCAACTTCACGCCGCCGGCTTTGCCGCGGCCGCCGACCAGCACCTGGGATTTGATCACGACCCGACCACCGAGCTCTTCGGCGATCGCCTTGGCTTCAGCTGCTGTAGTTGCTACGCGTCCTTTTGGAATGGGAATGCCGTGCCTGGCAAAGATCTGCTTCGATTGATATTCATGCAGTTTCATCAATCATCCCTCATTCCGGCGCGATGGCGGGCGGATTATAACATCCGCCTTGCGCGAACTTCGCGTTCTTGAGGCCAGCCCGGCGAAGTCGTGACTAAGGTAGTGCGAATCTCATGACTCTGTTGTTGCCCGCGTCGGTGATCCAGACATGCCCTTCGGCATCCACGGCTATGCCCGCGGAAATCCCGATGGTGGTCGGCGTGTCACCATAATCGCCCCAGGTCTGGATCAATTGTCCGTCGGTGTTGTATTGGATCACCCTGAACCCGTCCGGGTCGGTGATGAACACATTGCCCCGGTTGTCGGCCGCAATGAAGGGCTTGTTGTCCAGCGATTGCCCGGTCCAACCGGCGACATCCCACTGCCTGATTGGCGTGAAGCTCAGGCCATCCTCCGACGGCATGAAGCTCTGAATGCGCTGGTTCCAGGTGTCGGCTACGTAGATCACGCCGGCTGAGTCGATCGCGATCCCGACCGGTTCATCGAACTGCCCGGGATCCAGCCCCGCCGAGCCGAACTGCGTCAAATACGCTCCGTCCTCATTGAAGACGACCACGCGCTTGTTGCCGGTATCCACCACGAAGACCCGGTTCTGCGCGTCGACCGCCAGACCGCGGGGGCCGTAGAAGGTCCCTTGCTCCGAAGCGGTGCTGAACGTCGACCACATGGTGAGGAACCTGCCGCGTGACGTGAATTTCTGGATGCGGTAGTTCCAGGTATCCGCCACATACACGGATCCGTCGCGGCCGACGGCAATGCCCCACGGCTCATTGAATGTCCCGGATGGGGCTGAGGGATTCGGACTGTTGGGGTCATTGCCCGATGTCTGTCCCCACTGCTCGACCAGCTGTCCCTGGGGATCAAAGTGCAGGATGCGGTGGTTGCGCGAATCTGCCACGTAGAACGAGCCATCGCGCGCGAAGGCCAGCGACCTGGGAGCGCTCATCGGGGGCGACACGGCCGCCGCGGAGATGATCGGCTCGGCCGCCAGCGTGATGATCTTGCCCTCATACGGGTCGATCTCTGGCAGAGCCTGCGCTGAAGGCGCCACGCCGTATTTCCAGACCTGCTGCGCCACTTCCTTCTTGATGTACATGCGCATTTCGTCGGACGGCTGCCAGCTGGCAAGCGTCAGGTCCGTGCGGCCCGTCGCCGCGGCGTACTCGGTGTAGTCCCGGTGGAGCCAGAGGTCGATGATGCCGCCGCGGATCCGTGGATCCAGCAGCGCCGAGCACACGCGTGAGAAATCCCGTGTCGGGAACAGGCGGAGGAATGACAGCAGTCCGCGGCACGAGTAGCCCTCATCGAACGCGACCGGCTCACGGGTGCTCACCAGGCCGAAGTAGTCCTGGTTGGGCCACCACATGCGAATGTAGTCGAAGCGATAGAAGCCGGGACCCAGGGCCTGCTCGATCTTGTCGAAGTTCTTGGCATCCACGACGACGATGGTGGAATCACGCAGGGCGCGCGTGGGCTGATCGAAGGAATGTTGATTGCTGAAGTCCCGCAGATACCACACGAACGGCCACGAGACGCCCGTGTCCGGCGCGCTGGCATCGTAGGCCAGGTCCACGCCCATGCCCCCGGTTGTGCGCTCGGAGATCTCCCTGGCCTGCTGGATCACATCCTTGACCGCCGAAGAGGAATGCGCGTACACCAGGAACTCCCTGGCGTTGTCGAAGTTGATGAACACCGCCCGGAACGAAGCGCGGACGGTTAACATCGCCAGCATGGCGAAGAGTACGAGCGCCAGCACGCGCGTGATGTCGCTGCGCAGCCAGTCGCGCAACACGTACGTTAGCGCCGCCGCGCTCACCAACGCCGCAAGGGCGGGCAGCAGGAAAGCGGTTGTGTCCTGAAGGGCGCCGAGTTCGCCGCCCCGGAATGGCGCGTTCGGGCCCAGCGCGGCCGCAAGTGCGCCACCCAGGCTCGTGAAGAACACCGCGCCCACTGCGAGCACAAGCGCGGCGTTGCGCTGGCGCAGTCTCTGCCACGGGGTGGTATCGATGAGCCAACCGAGACCCCAGGCGCCAAAGAGGATCAACGGCCAGGTCATGTGATACGTGAGCCAGGGCATCTTCTCGCCGGCGACGCTTAGGGCCGCGAAGCTGCCCACGATCCACCAGCCCAGCAGGCTGAACGTGTTCCTGAAGTTGTCCTCATCCCGGCGCACAGCCTCGTCCGTGGTCTTCGCGTTGTGGGCTCTTGCGGCCGGGGACTTCCTGCGCAGCCCTACTCCCAGGGCCAGAGCAGCCGCCAGCAGCGGCAGGAACTCATAGATCGGGACCATGACCAGCAAGTAGTAGTACCAGGGCTGGCTGCCGCGTTGCACGCCTTGCTGCGCCAGCCAGTAGCCCAGCGAGCCCACAACACCCGTGAAGAAGCCTGCGGTATTGGTGAATACGGTCGTGTAGAAGACCGTGAACGGCACCCAGAATGTCAGCGCCAGCTTCCACCAGTCCCGTCGCCACAGCTGTCCGAGGGCAATGCTCAACCCGAAGGCCGCCGCCAGAATCGCGCCGACGATCGCCAGGTCGCGCTGGGTCACACTCTGGACTTCGGCCGCGCTGGTGGGGATCTGCACCTGCAGCGCGCCCTCCGCCAGCTTGATGGCGAACGGCACGAGCATCGGAAGCACGAGTGTGCCGGCAAGGATCAGCAGATCGAATGCGCGCTCCGAGCGCAGCTTGTCCCAGGTGTAGCCGCGCAGCAGGAAATAGACGGCCGCCATCAGGGCCAGCGCGCCGCCGAGAACAAGCAGCAGCTCCGGTGAGGCCGCCGGGCCGCGCACGCCCAGTGGGGAGGAGGTGGCAAGGGGGTTCGCAGGCGAGGCCACCTCGGTCGCGCCCAGCGTCGCTGATTGCCGGCTGATCAACGTGATCCCGGTGCCAACCGCCAGCAGCAGGATGCCCAACGACAACGCCAGCAAGAAGCCGCGGTACGACAGCCTGTCGTCCCAAGCCCGGCGCGTCACGCGAACGACAAAGTACACCGCGACGAACACCAACAGCAAGGCGGTGTAGATGAAGGAGGTTTCTTTGGCCACTACGTGCAAGAGGAAGGCGGCGGTGCTAAGCAACAGGTACTTGCGTTCGCCGGATTCGAAGTAGCGCAGCACTGCGTACAGAAGCAATACGCCGGCGAACCCGGCGTACGATTCATTGCGCACATAACGCCCGTAGAAAAGCAACATCGGCGAGATCAGCATGAGGAACGCGGCCACTAGTCCGCCGGTGCGACCCAGGTATCGCCGCCAGTACCAGGCCATCACGATGGTCGCAATGCTGAAGATCGCGGCCGGGATGCGCGAGGCGAAATCGCTCGGACCAAAGAGGAAATACGAGAGAGCGATGAGATGGAACTGCAGCGGCCCATGCATCATCGGGTTGTGTTGGTAGCCGTCGCCCTTGTACAGCAGCCACGAGAAGTACGTGTGCAGGCTTTCATCGTGGCTCATTACTCGGACCCCGAGGTCGTGGAACCGCGAGACCACGGCTGCAATCAGGATGGCCGCGAACAGCAGGCGCTCGATGGTCACGGCAGGCAGTGTTGGATGGACAGGGCGGTCTAACCAGCTGATTGGCTTCTTCTCAGTAGTCATATGCAGTGGATTTCCATTTGGGGTGCCTCAATATAATGCAGCCGGAGCCTTCTGACAAGTTGAATGCCGGGCACCAGACTCGGGGTTGCAGCCCCGGCCGATTCTCCCGATTCTCCACCCGTCGGATGCGCATAGCCAATTATCCCCTAAAAACACTAACGCCCACCTTCACCCCAAGCTGACCACACCCCGCGGCGATATCCATCCCACGCCGCAGCCGCACCGTACAGCGGATGCCGCCTCGCTCGAGC
>JAZDHO010000144.1:0-3841 GCA_043805815.1 Chloroflexota bacterium | reverse complement strand
TTTTTCTTGGCCTACTTTTCCGGGTTCTCACCAAGCCGCTCCGCCCAGCGATCCCCCAGACATATCGGCAGACATCCTGCCTCCACATAAGAAGTGCTCACACATCTGGACGAGGAGGGACTAGAATCGCAGCCCAACTGGAATTTGGCCGGAATACGCTTGGTCGAACGTGCAATTCCTGTGGGGCTCCGCCGCACCGCCTCTAGCCCCCGCGCTCGCGGGGTGAATCCCGGGCAGTGAGGGCTTGTCGTCTCGTACCAACTCGGTTTTCGATCTTGTCGGGATCCTGCCTCCTCATGAGGACAGCAAGAACCCGCACCAGGTAACCCTGGTGCGGGCTTGGTACGTGCCTGCGGAGGAGATCCTGTGAAGCTCCTCTCAGGCACTCACCTCACTGGTTCCGGCATGGCCGGCGGCGGGGAACGTCGGCTTCTACGCGTCGGGGACCAAAAGTATGGTCAGTGTGCCAAGAACAGCACGACGCCCAGAAACAGGACCATGAGCGCCACGAGCCTCGCGGAGCGTGGAAGCACCGGGCGAGCCGATCCGCCGAGGCGATGAAATTCCTGGCTGATCGTGCCTTCTCTGCGCAGTTCCTTGAGCTTTTCCCTGCTCCGCAAATCAAGGAAATACTCGTTCATGGCTCTCTCCTCTTCTGATACATCGGCCAAACGTTGAACAGATGGTACGCCGCCGGGCGGCGAAACGCATCGGTGATCCCACCCACATTGGGGCAAGGCACCACCAATATTGAAATGACGTCGGTGCTGGGGGCGGCTTACTCGGAAGTGACCAGACGGTCTCTCAACGCCAGCGCAACCGCCTCGCTGCGAGATTGGGTGCCGGTCTTCTGGAGCATGGAGGCGATGTGATGCTCTACCGTGCGCGGGGACAGGCTGAGCTGCTTGGCGATGAGACGATTGCTGGAACCTTTCACAAGGCATGACAGCACGTCCAGCTCGCGGGCGGTGAGCCCAAAGGCATTTTCGCGTGTGGAGGGCCTGGGGCCGCGCGGAATGCCGCGCACGCCCTCGAGGCGCATCTTCTGTTTCAGCTTGTCGATGATCGGACGCGCAGCGAGGTGCTCAAAGATCCGCAGGGCTTCCAGCTGCGCCTGTTCGTCGCCATCCATCAGCGCCATGCCCTGCTCATAGGGGTATCCGTACTTCTGCCACATCGCAGCGGCAGCGCGCCAGTTCCCGGCGATCTGGGATGCATAAGGCTCAGCCGCACCTGGAGGGGGGGCCGTGATCGCCTCGGCGCGCCACATCCAGCAGCCCAGCTCACCCATGACCCTAGGGATCTTGCATTCACACGCGAACTTGTAGAGCGGCTCCGCCTCGCGGCGGCAGTGCGCCGTGTCCCCTTGCAGCCACCCGGCTTCGGCCAATGCGGCGGCTGCCGGAAATGCCATCTCTCTGGAGATGGTGCGCTGGGCCAGGGTACGAACCGCCTCTAGGACGTCCGGCGCCACGGTATCACCGCGCCGCAGTCGCAGCTGCAGATCGAGTATCTGCAGCCATGGTTCGACCGAGATGCTTGGCTCGGAGCGCAGGGCTTGCTCGGCCTCGGCCCAGTTCCCCTGCTCGAAATGTGCCACGGCGCGAAGGCCCCACAGGCTCAACCTCAAGTCGTCCAGATCATGCCTCGTGCAAAAATCGAGGCCGTCGCTGATGTAGGCCAGGCATGTGGCATGCTCATGATTAAGCCGCAACGCGGCGGCCAGGTTGTAAAACGCACGCCCGGCGTGAGTCTGGTGATTCCCGGCCAGGGCGAGTTGCAGGCTTCGTTCCAGCTTCTTGCGTCCTTCGGCCGGCTGGTCGTGCCACATTTCAAGCACGCCGATATTGTTAATGGCATGCATCAGCGTTTCATCATCGCCCAATTCCTCAGCCATCTCCATGGCGCGCTTTGCCCAGTGCAGCGCTTCCTCGGCCTGGCATTGCACCATGTGGATCCTGGATCTGTGACTGTACGCCATCGCAAGTTCCCTCGAGGCCCCGGCTCGCTCGAGGGCCGAAATGGCCTCGGATGCATACCGCGTCATGGAGGCTTGTTGGCCAGACATCAGGGCGATCTCCGAAAGCCGGCGCAGCGCCCGGCCCTCGTTCTCGGACTGCCCAAGATCGTGCCACAGGCGCAGCGCTTCCTGCTGAGCGCGCTCCGCTTCCGCGAGCTGATCGGTGACGTCGCATTCATCTGCATAACTGTCGAGCAACTCAGCGCGTCGTTCGCTCGGCACCTGATCGGCATACCGCAGAGCCGTGCGATAGCTGGCAGCTGCTTGGCGGTGCGCGCCCAGGGCACTCGCCTGTCGCGCTGCGGCCGGCGCGTACTGCAACACCAATGACGCCTCCTGCGTCCCTTCGGCGTGGTAGGCAAGCCGCGCCAGATCGAGCCGTGTCTCCGCGGCGTCTTGCAGCGCCGTCAATGCCAGGCGATGCAGACCCAGCTTTCTGTGCGGGGTCAGGGATTCCAGGATGGTCTGCCGGGCCAGCTCATGACGAAATGCGTAGAAGTCGCCCTGCGCCTGAAGCATGCCGGCTGCCATGCACTCCTCGACTTGTGTCGAGTCCGCACTCGCGACGCTGGATAAGAGCCACGGCTCGAGGCGCAGCCCGACGATGGCTGCGGCCTCCAGGACATCGCGTGCGGCTTGGGAAAGGCGCGCGGCGCGCGCCAGCACGGCGTCTCGAACCGTCTCAGGGATGCCGCCCTCCGCTGCAAGGACTTCGGTCACAAAGAACGGATTGCCGTTCGTCAGCCGATGCAGCTCGGTCGCGTCGACCTTGCGGTTACCGGCCAGTTCCTGGACTGCATGCCTCGAGAGAGCGGAGACCGGGATGCGGTGCAGAGCATTCGAAGTGCCCAGGTCGCCCAGCAGCAGCCGCAAAGGGTGGTCCGTGCCAATTTCGTCGTCCCGGTAAGTGAGGATCATGAGAGAGGGCGTTGGACGGACGCGCCGGCTCAGGTACTTGAGCAGGTCCAGCGTCGCCTGGTCGGCCCAGTGGATGTCCTCTACAACCATGATGGTCGGTTGGCTGCCCAGTTCCCCGAGGCAGGCCGAAAAGATGGCGTTCCGGTCCGAACCCGATTCGAGCCGCTTGAGCAGAGTCCCCTTGGTCTGAACGGCTATGTCGTGCAGAGGCCCGAGCGGCCGCGGCGTGAAGAGCGCATCGCACGCGCCGCGCAGGATCCGCCAGGGATCCCCTTGTTTGCTGATGAAGTGCTCGACCAGGGTTGTCTTTCCTATCCCCGCTTCACCCGAGATGAGCACTACTGCTCCGTGCCCCGCGCGCGCCCCGCCCAGCGCGGCGCGCAGGGATTGGAGTTGAGATTCACGTTCCAGAAGCTGCATGGGGAGCTGCTACGGCTAGAGCAGGCAACCTATCAGCGGCAGCTCATGGTCCGGCGTTCGTAGGCGGGGACCATGATGCGCATCGGGGCAGATTCGTGATGGAGACCGAGTATAACCTCGGTCTCCCGTGTGAGCAACGACACGGAAACCGGGTGGGTTCAGGCTCCCTGCCTCTCCCCAATAGCCGGAATAGTGGGAGCCCCATCATCGCACCGGAGGAGCAGGGATGGCCGAGGGCACTGCGCGGCCAATCCTACCGGGCCCACCTTTTGCGCGGCAACTCAGATGCATCACGCACCGCTTCAAGAGCCAAAATCGTAGCCCAACTGGAACTGAGCCTGCGTACGCTTGGTTGTGAATCGGGCAGCGAAAGATGTCTGCCAATAGGAGTTGAGCCTCCAACCGCTAGGTTCGCGGCTCAACTCCAACGTACCCACCACTTCGCCCGCCTCCACCGGCGGGCTTCTGTTTCCAACAAATCAC
>JAZDHO010000143.1:0-18288 GCA_043805815.1 Chloroflexota bacterium | reverse complement strand
AGGTCCAGGCGGTACGCGAACAGGTTGAAGCGCTGCCTGATGTCCGCCACGCGATCCGTGCCTATCGTAATATCGTAGTTCTGCGGCAGGAAGGTGCCGAGCAGGAGGCGGCGCAGCAGCGCCCGACCCATGCTGTCTTCGAACAGCCTGCCGATCGGCTGGTCGTTGTCATCCAGGATCTCCCACTCATCCCGCAGCATCGAGCTCCAGCCCTTGCGCCTGAGGGTGCCGGCCTTTCGACCAGTGGCGCTTTCGACGACGTCGTAGGCGGCAGAGAAGTCGATGATCTGGCGTGCCTTGATCATCAGCACCTCCTGGGTCTTGGCCTCGTCCGCATACACGCGGATGTCCTCGCGCAGCCGGAACATCTTCTGCTCGCTGAACAGCAGCAGATTCTCCATCGGGTCGAAGATGCGGAACTTCCCGGTGAGGGCGAAGACCTGACGCTTAAGCAGATACCTGTCAAACTGGAATGCAAGACTGGACATGATCCCTCCCTGGAGGTTAAGAAAGAAAAGCCGCGCCGGCGGCGCAGCCGGGCGACGACCGGACGGTGCGCGCGGCGGGCCTGCCTAGGCGTTCGAGGATACGATCTCCACCCGCGTGCCTGTGCCGGGCAGGTGCAGGTAGCGCTCGTCAGGCGGGACGAGCGGGCTCGTCCAACGATAGAGAAACTTGGCGTCCTCGGGTAGCAGGTTCACACACCCGTGGCTGCGCGGGGTGCCGTAGTCATTGTGCCAGTACGTCCCGTGGAACGAAACCCCCGTCCCGGTGAAGAAGGTCACCCAGGGCACGCCCGGCAGATCATAGCCCCGACCCGCGCCGGGCGCACCATCGTTGGTCATGTGTATCGAGGGGCCCTTGTGATAGGTTAGGAAGTCGCCGAGCGGCGTCTTGGTGCCCTTGCCGCCGGACGAGCAGCGCGCCGCCAGCACCGCGGTATTGTCCTCGAAGGCAGTCACGGTCTGGGTGGCGGTGTCCACGTGGACGACCTTGCGGGCATTGGCCACTTCCGGCGAGAGTGCGGTGAGCTCATCGTGGGGCACGAGGCGCATGTCGGCCGAGTCCACGTAAAACCTCTTGTGCAGATGGTCATCCTCGATCTCGTACCAGATGCTCTTCTCGTGCGTGTTCACGCTCACGCCCGTGACCCAATGCGTGGTGCTGAAGTAGATGCGGTAGCCGTTCTTCGCCCAAAGGCTGGGCTGCAGGCGGGTGATGCTTAGAGGCACGGTGATCTCGCCAAGGCGCCGGCCTCCAACAGGGATGTCGAAAGCCGGCCTCTGGTAGTTGCTATCCACAGGCTGCACCCAACCCGAGTAGGTGTAGCCCTCGCCGTTGAGCTCATACCACCTGGCATTGAAGGGATTGCCTGCCTCGCCGCTGACCTCGCCGGTGATGGGCACGACCTCATCGCGACCATAGGCGTGCAGCTTGGGTGCCTTGAAGGCCGGCTCGCGGTACAAGCCGACGCCGCTGAACGTCATACGCCCCTGCGTGCGCGGCCCGGCCAGGGCGCGGTCGATGCCGGCTTCCGCCAGCAGCGCGCCGAGCATGCCGGCGGCCGAAACCTTGAGAAAGTCGCGCCGCGAAAACGGTGGATGGTGCATGCTTGTGCTTGGAATTGTATCTGAATTGGGCGAGCGGACAACCCGGGATGGTGGGCAGTCTAATGCGACTCTTATGGGTGCAGTGCGGAAACTTTGATCTCAGGCAACTGCGCGGTCCGCGATTTGACGGAGATCGCTTCCCCTTGCCCTCGCTCACCGGTGCCTGCTGCACGGTGCAGGCAGGACAGGCGGGAAAGAACGTCCCTCACAACAACGGGGGCGCGGGTCGATGAAGCTCAACAGCCTGCTCGGCTCTGTGATTGGACTAGTAGTGCACGTTCACTACAGTGCCGACGGAGGAGAAATTGTAGAGCCATTCCGCGTCGGGGATGCTGAGGTTCACGCAGCCACGGCTCATCGGCGTGCCGAAGTTGTTGTGCCAGTACGTGCCGTGAAGCCCATAGTCCTTATAGAAGTACATGATGTAGGGCACATCCGGCAGGTAGTAGTCCGGCCCGCTCATGTCCGAAGAGCGCAGCTTGATCCAAACCTTGAACTTGCCGGTCACGGTGGGAGTCAACCAGGTGCCTGTCGACACAACGAACGAGTTGACCACCGTGTCACCAGCATAGGCGTAGACCATCTGCTGCGTGAGGTTCACATCGATCCAATGCGTCCCGCTGGCCGTGCCACCGGGGCTGGGCTGAACCGCCGTCGGCGGTATGTACGGTGGAGCCTCAGGCGTCGGAGTATCTTCCACATAGTCCATGGAGAGGCTGCCGGACCACGTCGGTTCAGCCGTGGGGATCTCCGGCTCGGCAGCTGTGGGGAACTCTGTGGGCAGGGCTGTGGATATATCTGTGGATAGATCCAACTCTTCGGGACCGGGGGGATCGGGCATCTGGATCAGCTCAGCCGTGGGCGTGGCAGCGGGGAGAACTGCTGCAATGGGGGCCGAGGACGTGTACGTAGGTTTGGCGATGGATGCCTGCGCCCACTGAGGCGACCCCGTGGGCTCGGAGGCCAGGACAGGCTGTGCGATCAGGGATGCCACCACGGGAGAGCTCATGGCTTTCCAACCTGCCATCCCAAGGATCATGCACCCCATGACCAGCAGGATGATGGGGAGCAGTGCACTGCGCCTCCGAGGCCGCACCGGTGCCGCGTGGGCCGTGTACTCGGACCGCGCGGTCTGCCGCGATTCACCGGGTCCGATGGCGGCCGTCTGCTGGGTCCCGGCGGTGTCTTCGCCGGGCTCCCGCAGGCGCTGCATCACCCATTCCATGCCCCGGCGGGCGCGCGCGCTGTTCGGATTGATCTGCAATGCTCTTTGGATGTATGCGAGCCCGAGCCTTGGGCCGGCGACGGCCGCCAGCACCAACCAGGGATCTTCCAGCTGCGGCGCGAGTTTTGCGGCGCGCTCGGCCCACTGGCGTGCCAGCATCCGGTCGCCGCTGTTCAAGGCCTCGCGCGCCTGTTGGATGGCGATCCGGGCTTCTTGCAGGGGCGTTGTCATGGCGTTACCGTTGGCATCGGGGTCGGCTCGACGTTCTCGTTTTGGACGAAGCACAGCAGACCATTCACCACACCATCGGCGACTTGGTCGGCGTGCTGGGTGAGCAGGTCGCGATCAAGATTCAGGAAGCCGGTCTCGATGATGCCGGCGATGGTGTTGGGGTCGATCTCGGAGAAGGCGTGGTAGCCGGTCATGTCCGACGTAATGCTGCCGGCGTGGAATGGCAGCCCGGTGGCGGCGTGAAAGCGGTCCACCATGCAGGACACCAGGCGATTGGCGCGATTGACATCCCGCGTGTTGAGCGCCGCCGCCATCTTGAAGCCGGTGGCCCCGTCGTTGATGTACTCGCACGAGTCGTTGTGGATCGAGACGATCGCCACGGCGCGGTATCCGTTCAGGCGGGTGTCGAACTCGTTCAGCAGGTCCACCTGGAAGCCCCGGTCCACCAGCTTCTTCTGGACCAGCGTGGCGATATTCAGGTTCACCTCGGCCTCGGTGAGGGTGACCTCGCCGCCCTCGTCGGTGCAGATGGCGCCGGAGTCATTCCCGGAGTGACCGGCCACGATGCCGATGCGCAGCGCCGGCGGCAACGCCCCGGCCTGGTCCGCGTTCGGCTGAGGCGTGAGCAGCAGAGTCAGCCTGTCCGACAGAGTCGCAGCGGAGAAGCTCTGGGGGGTCCAGGCCACGAAGATCGTCGCCAGGAACATGGCGACCAACAGCGTCGTCCGGACGGCGTGCAGGCGCTGACGGGGCGTCTTATCCATGGACGGGGAAACACCGGGTCGCAGCGGTCGATCCATGTGCACCATGCTAATGATATTTATGCGAAATGGCAAGGGCATTTTTGACCACCGACGACGCCTGACGACGGCGCCGCGGCACCCGAATCGGCGCTCCTTGACACCCCTATGGGGCGCCTTTATGATGATTAGACAATGGAAACGCTAGGAACCACTGCGAAAGAACCCAGCGGGCAGCTGCGCCTGGCCATGCGGGCGTGGACCACGGGGGTGGCCATCGTCACCGCTGCACACGGAGGCCAACAGCATGGCATGACCGTCAGTTCCTTCGCATCCATCTCGCTGGACCCGCCGCTCGTGGCCGTCTCTCTCAGCAGGGACAGTCACACACACGATTTTGTTGGGCGCGCCGGCGCCTTCGGTGTGACCATCCTGGCCGCCAGCCAGCAGGAACTATCCGAGCGCTTTGCGGGCAGGGTAGGCGGCGAGGGCGACCGAATGCAGGGCCTGCAGACCGAAACGTTCATCACCGGCGCACCCTTCATTAAGGGCGGCCTGGCATTCCTGGACTGCCGCGTAACCCAGACCATCCAGGCCGGCAAGAACACCCTATTCATTGCCGAAGTGCTGGCCGTGCGTGGCGACGATCACGACTCGCCACTGGTCTACCACGACCGGGCATACCGCAGGCTTGAGGCGTGATCCCGGGTCCGCACAGGAGACGAAACGTCTCCCGCACATTGAAGCAAGGACCGGTCGGGTCTGAGGGATCGTGGCAGGGGAGGCATGGACGACGCACTGACAGCCGAAGAGAAACAGATGCTCCTGCGCTTGGCGCGCAATGCCATGGAATGTGGCGTACGCGGCGACGACCTGCCCCCCGTGGATCTCGAAGCCGTGCCGCTGCACTTGAGGGAGCCGGGGGCTTCATTTGTGACGCTGACGATCCGAGGCGAGCTGCGCGGCTGCATCGGCTCGCTGGAGCCAGCGGAGCCGCTCGCCCTGGACGTGCGAGAGCGCGCCGTCGCGGCGGCCCTGGAAGACCCGCGCTTCATGCCGGTGAGGCCTGAAGAGCTCGGCCGCATCGATATTGAGATCTCGCGGCTGACCCTGCCCACTGAGCTCGACTACTCCGATGCATCCGAGCTGCTGCAGAAACTGCGTCCCGGCGTGGACGGGGTGATCTTGCGCGACGGGGGACACCGGGCGACGTTCCTGCCGCAGGTGTGGGAGAAGATCCCGGACGCGGCTGCGTTTCTGGATCAGTTGTGTGCCAAGATGGGGGTCATGCCCGACACCTGGCGACACCGGCATCTTCAGGTGCAGACCTATCAGGTCGAAGAGTTTCACGAGTAGGCGCCAGGAGTGCCGGCGCTGGGGATACAGCGAGGCGGCAGCCGGAATTCGCGGCATCGGCCAGCAGCGATCGCGTAACGAATCTGTATGGGGAATGTTTGTGCGGCTGTACTACAATGCCATGAGGGTGACCGTCAGCCATGACAGAAGCTGTTGACACCATGTTCGCGGAGGCGGTCGAGGCGCTGCGGGAGGGTGACCGCCCACGCGCCCGTGACCTCCTGACGCGGCTGATCAAGGCCAACCAGAAGGACGTCACGTACTGGATTTGGATGAGTGCGGCCGTGGACACGCTCACGGAGCGCGTATATTGCCTTGAGACCGCCCTGAAGCTGGATCCCGTCAACGAGACCGCCAGGCGCGGCCTGATCCTTATGGGCGCGCGGCCGCCGGACAAGAACGTGAAACCGTTCTCACTCAATCGCGCCCGGGTCTGGGAGGACAAGCTGTTCCTGGCGCACGAACTACCGCGCCAGACCGGGCTGCAGGCCTTCACGTCCAACCCGGCCACACGGCTGGCGGCGACCATGCTGACGGGCGCGCTGCTCATCGGCGCGGTACTGCTCATCGGCATCAATCGACGCGCGGCCGTCTTCCATGCCGACGGATTCCTGTTTGCTGGGCCTTCCCCAACCTTCAGCCCCACACCCACGTTCGTGAATGCCGACGAATTGCAGGCAGGCACGGCGGGTGTGCCGACACCCCTGGCCGTGTTGTTGGGGATCTCCTACACGCCCACGCCAGCCTACGTGAACACGCCGCGTTCGCCGATCACGGCAGATATCTACCGGGCGGCGCACGCCGCGCAGGCGCGCGGGGACTGGGACAGCTACGTGCGCGAGATGCTGCAGGTCCAGCAGATGGAGCCGGAGGCGGCCGACATCCAATACCAGATCGCAGAGCTCTATCGCCTGAACGGGGAGTGCGGCAGGGCGTTGTACTACTACAACGAATCGCTTAAGGTCGATCGTGGATTCGCACCAGGATACCTGGGCCTGGCCCGCGCCCGGCTGTGCTCAGACCCGGGGGCCAACGTGCTCCCGCTCATTGAGTTGGCGCAGGAATCGGATCCGGCGTACGGCGAGGTCTACCTGGAGCGCGCGCAGTTCCACCTGGGACACAAGGACTTCGATGATGCTCTCCCGGATCTCGAGCAGGCGGCGCGCCTGATGCCCGAATCCGCCCTGGTGCAGCTTGGTTTCGCGCAGGCCTATTTGATGCAGGGGAATACCGCCAGGGCGCTAGCGGCTGCGCAAGCGGCCAACTCGATCGACCGGACGCTGCTGCCGGCATACTACTATCTGGGACGCGCATACATCGAGAACGATGAATATGATCAGGCCGTCCAGCCGCTTGAGATCTTCCTCATCTATGAGTCCAGGGACGGCCCGGCGTTCGCCCTGCTGGGGCAGGCCCTGGCGGAGACCGGAGACTACCGGTCAGCAGTTGAGGCGCTCAATCAAGCGCTGAGGCTGGACCGGAACCAAGTGGGGTCATTCGTGTATCTGGGCACCTCGTACTTGCGGTTGGGCAACCGGGCCGGGGCGGAGGTCAACTTCAAGCGCGCCATCGAGTACTTCCCGGATTCATTCGACGCCAACATCGGGCTGACAGAGATCTACTACATGAAAGGAACCTACGGCACAGCCTACCTTCAGGCGGAGACAGCCTTCTCCAAGGCCGAGGACGATACGGAGCGCGCGCGGGCCATCTACTGGCGAGCATTGGCCCATGAAGGGCGCCAGAGTTGGAACGAGGCCATCCGGGATTGGAGGGCGCTGCTCAACATGTCAGCCAGTGCCATGACCGCCGAAATGCGCCTCGAAGCCCAGGAACACCTGCGGGACATTGCCACGCCGACGCGCACACCCAGGGGAATCCAGCTGACGAATACCCCCACGCCTTCCCTCACCAAGAGGCCGGGCAGCACGGTCACACCGCCGACCGGCGTCAAGTCGCCCACCCCCCCGCCCGCGCCGTAGGTCGGACTGTCACTCCGAGCTTTGCGCTGGGCGCGCCGGAACATCCACACTTGGCCATCGCTTCTTGGACCTCCCTGGTCTTTAAGACTTCGGAAGTCCGTCGTCCCTTGCCCTGTCTTCAGGGCACGGGCACAGCGCGCGCAAGTAGTGCCAGTTGTAAATGCCGTAGTCGTGACCGTCCTCCCAGACGATGGTCAGCGCGTAGGAGCCCACGGCTCGCACGTTGCTGATGCGCGTCGCGGGCGAATCGTCCAGTTGCTGCTCAAAGACCGACGCGTCTGGCTCCGCGCGCATGTTCTCGTGCCCGCCGCGGCACGCGGCGCACGGACAGGCCGCGCGCAGCAGGCCGAATGGATACACGCTTACGTGCGCATCATCCCAGGTGATGTCGAATTCGCGCGTTTTCTTGTTGACGGTGACGTTGGTGGGTTTTTCGTTCATCCGCTTGGGCATTCAACACAAAGGGGCACGAAGGAAGAGGAAAGAGGGATGCCCGGGGCCTCTCGATGATGCCCCTATGGCGCGGGGATGCCCGCGAGGTAGTCGGCGGCGGCCCAACCGGCACGATCCTCATCGTAGGGCGCAACCAGGTACCACCAGCTATATCCGTCCGCCTCTCGCGGACCATCCTTGACCTGGAAGGTCTCGGACTCCTCTCCCAGGAAAACCGTATCGCCTGCCTGCCCGGGTTCACTTCGGATGCGCAGCCCTGCGCCCTCCGTCCCGGTGATCTCCACGTATGCGCCGATGCCGATCTGTCCGATGGGTGTGCTCGTGCCCTCCGGAGTCTGCACGGGCGTGGGATCCGGCGTGGAGGTCGAAGGCGGAATGATCGTCAGATCTGCCGGCACGAATCCCAGCGCAGGCGCCTGGCGCACCGAGGTCCAGCCGACCGACATCACGGTGAGCAGCATCAGGCAGCCTGCAACGAGCAGCGTGCCGAGTATGGTCCAGGCATTGAACAGGCCGGGCTGATCGTTGCGACTCACGGCAGCACGAAGAACGCCAGGCCCAGAATGAGGTAGATCCCCAACAGCGCCGCCCCCTCCAGCCAGGTGGATTCGCCGTCGTTGGATACAAGGACAGCGATGACGACGGCCGCCATCAGCGCCAGCAGCTCGAATTGATTGAAGATCAGCTGCAATGGATGCCCGAGCAGCAGGCTGATGAACACCAGCAGAGGCGCCACGAAAAGCGCGATCTGGATGCTCGAGGAAACGGCGATCTCCGTGCTCAGGTCCATCTTGTTCTTGGCCGCCACCTGCACCGCAACCAGGTGCTCGGCCACGTTGCCGATCAGCGGCACCAGGATGATGCCGAGGAAAAACTCGGAGATGCCCACGCTCACGATGACCTCCTGGGCCACGTGCACCAGCGTTTCGCTCAGCCACACCACACCGGCGGTCGAAAGCGTGAGGATGGCGATGCTTTTCCAGAGTGCCCAGTTGGGAGCCTCGCTCGCGGGCAGCGTGACGGAGATGGGGCTGTGCTGCGCCCCGGCCGCGCGCGCCGTCCGGGCGGCGTCAAACAGTCCCAGGGCATACAGCACCAGCATCACGACCGCCACTCCCAGACTCAGGGCCTCGATGGGCGACTGGCCGGCCTCGGTCACAGTGAGAGGCGGGACACCCATTGAAACACTGAAGACCGATGGGATGACCAGGGCAATGACCGCCAGCACCAGCAAGATGGCATTGCGGCTGGCAGCAGCCTTGTCGAACTTCTGCAGGCCGTGCCGGATGCCTCCGACGAGCATGGATAGTCCCAACACCAGCAGCAGGTTGCCGATGATGGAGCCGGTGATGGATGCCAGCACCAGTTGCAGCAGTCCGGCGCGCACGGCCGTGATGGTGATGATCAGCTCGGCGGCATTCCCCAGCGTGGCATTGAGCAATGCACCCATCTGCGGACCGGTGTGCGCCGCCAGGTCTTCGGTCGCCTTGCCGATAAAGGAGGCCAGCGGGATGATGCCAATGCACGCAAGGGCGAAGATGGCCGCGGCGGACCAGCCGAGGGACTGGCCCACGACTATCAGTGGAAGCGCCACCAGAAGGACTGACAGCGGATTGCCTTTCAGGAATTGGAAAAAGGGTTTCATGCAGAGGGTTCTTCCTTGAGTAGTTTGATGCCCTGCGGAGGCATGAGCACCTTCAAGGCCTGCTTCTGGATACTGAGGTGCACGTGCTTGCCGCCGAGCATTGGGTCGCCGTCCATCTGAACCGAGAAGGGCGTATCCGACTCCACGCGCGCGGTGCTAAAGGGCAGCCGGCGCGCCTGATCGCTGGTGACGTGGCTTCCGGCCAGCACCTCGAAGAACGCGCGGATCGCGTCGGCCAGCGTGCTGCCGCTGATCAGCCACAGATCCATCTGGCCATCGTCGAGGTAGGCGTCGGGCGAGAGCACCGCCAGCCCGCCGACGTAGCGGCGGATGTTGGTCGCGACCGCCAGCAGGAAGTGGCCATCGACGCGCTGTTCGTCGGCCCACACGCGCAGGTCCATTCCGTGCCAGACGGCCGCGTTCCACATCGTGGCGGCAACGTACCGCGGCACGGAAACGTATTTTTCGGCGCGCGGCCGCGGTTCGAGCTGATGGATGGTCATGGCGTCCAGGCCAATACCGGCCCACAGCAGGAAGGCGTGGTCGTTGCACAGTCCCACGTCCACGCTGCGCACCGGCGCGTTCGCCAGCAGGCGGGCGTTCTCGGCCAGGGCGTCCGTGCCGAAGGGCCATTCAAAGAGGCGCAGGCCCAGTTCCGTGGCCCAGACGTTCATTGTGCCGGCGGGCAGAACACCCAGCGCCGTATCGGTGTTGATCAGGCCGCTGGCCACCTGCCCCACTGTGCCGTCGCCGCCGACCACGAACACCGCGGCAAACTTCTCCAGCGCGGCCTGCCGCGCCACACTGGTCGCGTGGCTGCCGCTGAGGGTCTCCGCGAGTTCCACCCGCCATCCCGCGGCCTGTAGCGGGCTCACAACACTCGGAACGAAGGTCTTGATTGGAAACCGTCCCGCGGCGGGATTGTAGAGCAGCAGGGCCTTGCGCATGAGGGGATTATAACGGGTGGGCTGAACCGACGGCTTTGATAGGCACAGCTGCAGGCGTGGACTTCGATGACCCAAACTGTGGTATACTACTCAAGACAGTTTGAAAGTGGATAACTGGTCTCGTGTGGTGTGACTGCCGCCGACCCTGTTATGGGGCTGGTGGCTTTTCTTTTCCCGGCCGTGCCGGAGAAAGCAGTGTTTCAGATGGAAGTCAGATTGTATGTTGGGAATCTTGCCAAGTCGACGACCGAAGACGAACTAAAGACGTTGTTCGCCCAGGCCGGAGACGTTTCTGCGGTCGAGGTCATCAAGGATCGCAGCAGCGGCGAATCGAAGGGGTTTGCTTTTGTGACCATGCCGGATCAAGCTCAGGCCGACAAGGCCATCAGCATGTTCAATGCCTATTCCCTGGCCGACCGCGAACTGAAAGTGAACGTGGCCAAGCCCAGAGTGGAGCGAGCGTAGTTCACCGTCCGGGCCAAAGACTCGGGACGTGATACACCTGACCCACTAGTCCGAAGTCGGATAACCGGAATTGCGCGGTGTCCCTGCCGTCGGCCCTGTTATGGGCTGGCGGCTCTTCTTTCCCCCGCGCGCACCGAACCGGAACGGGGGAATGACCAGAGTGAGACAGGCAGGATCTTGCAGTCGGAGGAGTCAGACGCGCCAGAGCACGAGGCCGGCATTGGCGAAGCCGGCAATGGGGGGCGGGCCGAGGGGCACGCGACCGAGGAGGACAAATGATCAACGTACTTTCCAGCCAGGTCATTCACAGACCCGTCCGCGAGGTCTTTGATTTCATGAGCGCGGCTGAGAACGATTTCCAGTGGCAATACGGAACGCTGGCTTCCGGGCAAGTGTCCAAAGGAGCCATGACGGTGGGGACAGCTTTTCGAAGCATTGGCCATGTGCTGGGCCGTCGTAACCAAAGTACCTTCGAGATCACCGACTACGCAGCGAACGAGAAGTACGGTTTCAAGTCAGTGTCCGGACCGCTGGACTCGTCCACGCTGTACACCTTTGAGACTGAACGCGACGCTACTGCGGTGCATGTCACGGTGCAGGTCCGGGGGATCCACTCGCCTGACATCCATGCGGGGCGCCTGGCACGACATCTCAAGAGGCAACTCCGAGAGAATCTGGCAATGCTCAAGCAGCTCCTGGAGGCCGGTTAAGGGCGCCGCGAGTGTGCCGAGACTGCCAAGGCGACCCGGGTGACCGGCGGGGCAGCGGAGCGGCGGGCAGCTGGAAGGAGAAGCTGGAAATGGAACACGCAACGCATTCAATCATCAAGCGAATAGCCTTTGTGGGCAATTATCTGCCGCGGCACTGCGGCATTGCGACGTTTACCACCGATCTCTGCGAATCCTTCGCGGAAGCGTACAAGGGCACGTCCTGCATTGCTCTGCCGGTGAACGATACCGAGACTGGTTATGAGTACCCGGCGCGCGTGCGTTTCGAGATCACGGAGAAAGACATCGAATCCTACCGTCGCGCGGCGGATTTTCTGAACATCAACAACGTCGACATCGTGTCCTTGCAGCATGAGTACGGGATCTTTGGGGGGCCTGCAGGCGGTCACATCCTGGCGTTGCTGCGCCAGCTGCGCATGCCGATCGTCACAACCCTGCACACGATCCTGCGCGAGCCGGATCGCGATCAGCGTCGGGTGCTCGAGGAGATCGCCAGCCTGTCCGACCGCCTGGTCGTAATGAGCGAGCGCGGCGCAGAATTCCTGCGGGATGTCTACCATGTCCCGGCGGAGAAGATCGACCTGATCCCGCACGGCATCCCGGACCTGCCGTTTGTGGACCCCAGCTTTCACAAGGATCTTTTCGGCGTGGAGGGCAAGATCGTATTGCTCAGTTTTGGCCTGCTCTCGCCGAACAAGGGCATAGAGAACGTGATCTCGGCCTTGCCAGCCGTCCTGCAGAAGCATCCCAACGTTGTGTATTTTGTGCTGGGTGCAACACATCCGCACGTCCTGCGCGACGAAGGCGAATCGTATCGTCTTTCGCTGCAATGGCTGGCGCAGGAAAAGGGGGTGGAGGGGAATGTGATCTTCTACAACCGCTTTGTCGCACCGGACGAACTGGTGCAGTTCATCAGCGCCTCGGACATTTACATCACGCCCTACCTGGAGGCGTCACAGATCACCTCCGGCACGCTGGCCTATACGATCGGGGCAGGCAAGGCGGTCATTTCGACGCCGTATTGGTACGCCGAAGAAATGCTGGCTGGTGATCGGGGCGCGCTGGTGCCTTTCCGCGACCCGCAGGCACTGGGGGAGCAGGTGATCGACCTGCTTGACCACGAGGCCAGGCGCCACGCAATGCGTAGGCGCGCCTATCTTTTCGGCCGGGACATGATCTGGCCGCAGGTGGCGCACCGATACATGGGGACCTTCGAACGTGCACGCGCCGAGCGGCGCCATTTTGCGGCAGCCGAGTTCGCGGTCAAACCGCTGGACAAACGCCCGCAGGAGCTTCCGCCGCTCAAGCTGGATCACCTGCATCACCTCACGGATGAGACGGGCATTCTGCAGCATGCCACCTTCACGATCCCCGACTATCGTGAGGGCTATACGACTGACGACAACGCCCGTGCGCTTTTGGTCAGCGCCCTGCTCGAGGAACTCGGGAACAACGAAGCTGCCCGGCTGTCAACACGTTATCTGGCGTTCCTTTGGTACTCCTTCAATCCCGAGAGCCGCCGTTTCCGCAACTTCATGGATTATCGACGGGCCTGGTTGGAGGAGGCGGGTTCCGATGATTGTCACGGGCGGGCGTTGTGGGCGCTGGGTACGGTCCTGGGCCGATCCAGCATGCCCTCCCTGCACCAGATGGCCGCGCGCGTGTTCCAGCAGTCCCTGCTGACGATCCTCGAAACGACCAGCCCGCGAGCCTGGGCTTTCGCCATCCTGGGCATTCATGAGTATCTGCAGCGCCTGAGCGGGGACCGGCGGGCCGAGCAGGTGCAAGAGGAGCTTGGCGCAAGACTGCTGAGGTTGTACCAGGACAACCGCGGTGATGCATGGCCCTGGTTCGAAAATGGGTTGAGCTACTGCAATGCGGCGCTGCCGCACGCGCTGCTGGTGTGCGGTCAGTCCACGTCCAATCCGGCTCTGATCGAGGCCGGCCTGGAGACACTGCGCTGGCTGGCTGGCCTGCATCGCCCGGAGGGCCATACAGGGCACTTTGTCCCCATTGGTTCGAACGGTTTCTACCTTAAGGGAGGGGATCGAGCGCGCTTTGATCAGCAACCCGTCGAGGCCCAGGCGATGGTATCGGCCTGCCTGGCAGCCTACCGCATCACCGCCGATGAGTACTGGCGAAAAGAGGCGCGTCGGGCCTTTGAATGGTTCCTGGGCAGGAACGACCTGAACCTGCCGGTATACGATCCGACGACGGGCGGCTGCCGGGATGGATTGCATCCTGACCGGCCAAATGAGAACCAGGGTGCCGAATCCACGCTGGCCTTCCTGCAGTCCCTGCTCGAGATCAAACTTAGTGAGAATTACACGAGGACCGATGAGCGTATTGCCAATGACGCCCTCAACCACGGAACTGTTCCTGCGCAGCAGTCTCAATCCCATCCTGAAAGCCTCAGATTGGCCGTATCGGGTAAATAGCGTATTCAACGCCGGCGCGACGCGCCTGTCCAATGGGACGACGCTGCTGCTGTGCCGCGTGGAGGACCATCGCGGGATTTCCCATCTGTCTGCGGCCCGTTCCATCAACGGCCAGGATGGGTGGGTGATCGATCCTGTGCCGACATTGCTGGCCGAGGCGAAGGACTTCCCGGAGGAGGCTTGGGGCATCGAGGACCCGCGCATCAGTTACGTGCCGGAGCTGGAAAAGTACGCCGTGGTGTACACGGCGTATACGCGGCACGGTCCCGGGGTGGCCCTGGCTCTGACCGAGGATTTCCATCGCTTCCAGCGCATGGGCCTGATCATGCAGCCCGAGGATAAGGATGCGGCACTGTTGCCGCGCCGGGTCAATGGGCGCTGGGCCTTGATCCACCGCCCTGCAGGCCCCCTTACGGCGCACATGTGGATCTCGTATTCATCCGATCTCAGGCAGTGGGGTTCCCATGAGCTCATGTTGGAGGCACGGCTGGGCGGCTGGTGGGATGCGAACAAGATCGGCTTGGGGCCTCCGCCGATCGAGACCCCCACAGGGTGGCTGGTGATCTATCACGGGGTGAAGCGGACGGCGGCCGGCGCCATCTATCGCCTGGGACTGGCGCTCTTCGATCTGGAGGCGCCGGAAGTCTGCCTGAAACGCGGCGACGAGTGGGTGTTTGGCCCGCAAGAACCCTACGAGCAGCGCGGGGACGTAGACCAGGTTGTCTTCCCATGCGGCTACACGCTTGGTGCCGACGGGGACACCCTGAACCTGTACTACGGCGCGGCGGACACAAGCATTGCCATGGCTACCAGCAGCGTGGAGGCGATGCTTGCATGGCTGGAAGAACACGGCAAGCCCACAGATTGATGCCAGTGAAGCAGTACTGGGCCAAGAGGCCGCGCGCCTGAACCTCAGGCGCGCAGCCTCTTTTCTTGGTCAAGGAGTACCGGCTGAATCGGACTCCGGGCCGATCTATGCCCTCAGCAGCAGGTAGGTCCCGGTGGCCGCGAAAGGCAGGAGCAGCATGAACAATTTCGGGGCGCAACCGCCCTTCTTGCTGCCAGCCTCGATCTTCTCTGCGCGCCTCTTGTTGCGGTAGTCACTCCGGTCATCGCGCCCCGCCGCCCGTCTGGCGCGACGTTGCCTTGGAGATGACGCCTTGCCTGCCTTCCGCGTCGCTGTTTTTCTGGCCATGGTCTCTCCTTTTCTCGTCTGCGGGCAATTATACGTTCTTCTGGACATCGCTGTTGCCTGCCGGAGGCAGAATTTTCCTGCGCGGTCCGGCAGCGGTTCAAGCCGGAAGATGTGCGCCACCCTGTCATGGGGCTTCTATGTTGAAGCGACGTGCGTCTCCTGATGTGATCGGGCTCAGGCAAGATCCTGCGCAAGTCCGTTCCACGCAGGTCGGGCGCTCCCACCCACATTCTGCGCCGCCAAAACCGCGCTCGGGCTGGGAAGGAGCCTGATCTCAGGCGGGCAAGCTATAATCTGTTGCATGATATTGGTCACCGGCGCTACGGGATTTATCGGCCGCGCCCTCATGCGGCAACTGCTCGACTCGGGGCGCGAGCTGAGGGTACTGATCCGGCCATCGAGGCGGTCGCCGCGGCTGCCGAAAGGGCAGCCGATCGACGTGGCTGTCGCTAGCCTGGCGGACGAAAGCGCCATCCGGGCAGCACTGCGCGGCGTCGATGTGATCTTCCATCTTGCGGGCGCAGAGTGGCAGGGGCGAAATGCGAACCTGCTGGCGGTGGACATGCGCGGCACCGAGAGCCTTGTGCGCGTGGCGGCGGACGCAAACATCAAACGCATCATCACCGTGAGCCACTTGGGCGCAAGCCGGGCCTCGGGCTATCCGGTCTTCAAGGCGAAGGGGGTGGCCGAAGAGCACATTCGGCGCTCCGGCATTCCGCACACGATCTTCCGCAGCGCGGTGGTGTTTGGCCCTGAGGACCATTTCACGACCAGCCTGGCCAATTTGCTGCGGGCGTCGCCGTTCTTCTTCCCGCTGCCCGGCAGTTCGCGATCCGTGATCCAGCCGCTGTGGGTGGAGGATCTGGTGACGGTGTTGATGTGGGCGCTGGACGACGAGGCGACAATCAATCGCACCTATGAGGTCGGCGGTAGCGAGTACTTCACGGTGAGGCAGGTCGTCGAAACCATCATGCAGGTTACGCGCCGGCCGCGCACGCTCTTTGAGATGCATCCGGTATTGCTGCGCGCGCTGATCGTCAGTCTCGAGTCGTTCATCCCCAATTACCCCGTGTCCTCCTTCTGGCTGGACTACATCGCAGTCAGCCGCACGTGCGCAGTCGACAACCTGACCCGCAGCTTCGGGCTGATGCCGGCGCGCTTCACGTACCGTCTGGACTATCTCAAGCGCCGGCCCTGGCTGATGGCCGCGCTGGACGGACTATCGCAACGCACCTCCGATGCGACAAGAAAAGCCCTTGAGCGGGTGCGCACTTTCCATCTATAGCATGGCAAATGGGTGGCTCACCAGGGAGGCCCGATCTTGGTGCGCCTGGCGCCCGCTGAGGCCGGAAAAGCATGCCTGCCTGGAACATCCGACTGCTTGAGACGCCCCACGAAATGTCGGTCGTTGAAGCGCTGCAGCGTGAAGTGTGGCCGGGCAGCGAGACCGATATTGTGCCGGCGCACCTGCTCATTACCGCGGTTCACAACGGCGGCCTGGTGCTGGGCGCGTTCGAGGGCGAGAAGCTCGTGGGATTCGTCTTCGGCTTTCCGGGCCTTGAGTCAACGCCGGACGGTCCCCGCCCGAAGCATTGCTCGCACATGGCCGGCGTGCTCACCTCTCATCGCGACCGCGGGCTTGGGTTCGCGCTGAAGAGGGCGCAGTGGCAAATGGTGCGGCACCAGGGGCTGGACCACATCACGTGGACCTACGATCTGCTACTCAGCCGCAACGCGTATCTGAACATCAGCAGGCTGGGCGCGGTGTGCTCGACGTACCGGCGCTCCGAATATGGCGAGATGCGGGATGGGCTGAACGCGGGGCTGCCGTCGGATCGGTTCCAGGTCGACTGGTGGCTCAGTACGCACAGGGTGGAGCGGCGGCTCAGCAAGCGGGCGCGCCCGGCTCTCACACTGAGTGGACTGATGCGCCTCGGGGTGCACCCCTTGTACAATTTTGACCACGGGACAGATGGGCTGCCGCGACCACCGGAACATGTGCCGCCGCTGCAGGATCAACTCCTGGCCGCAGAGATTCCTGCAGACTTTATGGCGCTGAAGATCATGGACTTCGCCCTTGCCCGGGATTGGCGCTTCTTCGCGCGGGAGTTCTTCGAAACCGCCTTTGCGCGGGGCTACATCGTCACTGATTTCGTATTCGATCGACGAAGCGAGGCGCCGCGCGGCCTGTATGTGCTCACCGACGGGGAAAGCACGCTGGAGTCGGGGAGATGATGCAGCCGAACCTGCTTCAGCGGTTGGTGCGCAAACTGGACAAGACGCTGGCCTCGCTCTTCTTCATTGACCAGTGGGTCATCCTGACCGGCCGCGGCATGGACTTCACCTCCCTGCGCTGGGAGGCGTTCACAGCCCTCGTGCCGGACAAGGACCGTTACTGGGGCGATCCGTTCGTGCTGCAGCGCGAGGGTCGCTCCTTTGTGTTCATCGAGCAGAAACTCTACGCCACAGGCCGCGGCCACATCGCGTGCCTGGAACTGGATGCGGACGACAAGCTGGTTTCGCAGCGCGTGGTCCTCGAACGCGACTACCACCTTTCCTATCCGTTCGTGTTCGAGCACGGCGGCACGGTCTTCATGGTCCCCGAGTCGGCCGCCAGCCGGCGAGTGGAGCTCTATCGCTGCGTTCAGTTCCCCGGGCGCTGGGAGTTCGTGAAAGTCCTGCTGGATGACACGTATGCGGTGGACGCAACCCTGCTCGAGCATGGCGGCAAGTCCTGGCTGTTCGCCAATGTCAAGGAGCAGGGCGGTTCGAGCCTCAATGCACTGCACCTCTACTGGGCAGAGAGTCCGCTTGACGGAACCTGGAACCCGCACCCTGGCAATCCTGTCGTGCGCGACATCGCTTCCGCGCGGCCGGCTGGCCGGATCTTCAAGCAGGGCGGACAGCTCATCCGGCCGTCGCAGGATTCAACGCGCCGCTACGGCGGCGCGCTGAAGTTCAATCGCATCACCCGATTGGACAAAGACAACTACAGTGAGGAACCCGTCTCGAGTTTTGGGCCCGGCGGCGGAAGGATACGCGCCACGCACACCTTCAATCAGGCCGGGGGGCTGACTGTTATCGATGCCGTGATCCGCAGGCCCCAATAGAGATCCCCGTGCGCTTCGAACGGCGCGGGGATGCCGTCAATCGAACTGGATCGAGGTCCGGGCGGCGGCGGCTTACTGCCCGATAAGCAGGCAGTCGCGAGCGAGGATCGTCTTGGGATAGGAATCGGTGGGCTGGCGAGCGACCAACTTGCCGCCCAGGAAC
>JAZDHO010000142.1:0-7877 GCA_043805815.1 Chloroflexota bacterium | reverse complement strand
GTGAGGTGCAAGCCCCTCACGGTGCCCGCGGGAGCGCGCCAGGCCGAACTCGCCTGTCACCCTGGTGCCCTCCATGCTCGTTATTGAGCAGGCCGCGGGGGACATGGATGGTGAACCGCAGTAGTCATCCACGGGTCCGCCCGTTACAGCGCTGAGAGAGACGCTGGCTCGTCCAGTGTAATCCGGGTGGTACCGCGGAGGCATTCCTTCGTCCCTGAGTGGGCGGAGGCTTTTTTGTTATAGTCAGATGGATGTTGCCGCAGGCTTTCTCTCGTGGAATCATAATGAGGCCTAGATGAAAACGAAGACCGCAGTCAAGAAGAAGAGCACCGCCAGGGCAAGGAAGCCAACTCGGACGCGCGCGCGCAGCAAAGTGATCGCGAAGAAGGCTGTCAGCAAAACAGCGCCGAAGAAGGTGACCAAGCGCCCGGTGGCCGCCCGGCCTGTTGCTCGGAAAACCGCTGCCCGGACCGCCTCGCGCGCAAAGAAACCGATTCGCCGGGCTGCCTCACAGGTGCCCGCCTACCGCCCGGACGTACTGGAGCCCAGGTGGGCGGCCAAATGGGAGCGTGATGGCCTGTACCGCGCTGTCGTCGATGAGCGGCGCCCCAAGCATTACGCCCTGACCATGCTGCCATACACCTCGGGCGACCTGCACTTCGGTCACTGGTATCCCATGGCTCCCTCTGATGCCAGGGCGCGTTTCAAGCGCATGAACGGCTTCAACGTGCTCTTTCCCATCGGGTTCGATGCCTTTGGTCTGCCGGCCGAGAACGCGGCCATCAAGCGCGGTATCCATCCGAAGAAATGGACCTACGACAATATCCGCAACATGCGCCGCCAGCTCCGGCGCATGGGCACGATGTTCGATTGGGACCGCGAAACCATCTCTGCCGACCCTGAGTACTACAAGTGGACGCAATGGTTCTTCGTTCAGCTCTTCAAGCACGGGCTTGCCTACCGCAAGCTCTCGGCGGTGGATTGGTGCCCCAAGGACAATACCACCCTGGCGCGCGAGCAGGTCGTCGGTGAGAACCGCGTCTGCGAGCGCTGCGGCACGCCGGTCATCAAAAAGGACCTCGAGCAGTGGTTCTTCAAGGCTACGGACTACGCCGATGAGCTTCTGAACTTCGACGCGCTGGACTGGCCCGAGCGCGTGCGCACCTTGCAGACGAACTGGATCGGTCGCAGCCAGGGCGCCTCGGTCGTGTTCAAGACCGATGGCGGCGCCGACATCGAGATCTTCACCACCCGGCCTGATACGCTCTGGGGCGCGACATTCATGGTCTTCTCCCCCGAGCATCCGTTGGTCGACCAGGTGACTACCCCTGAGCAGAAGTCCGCGGTCGAAGCCTACAAACTGCAGGCGGCGCGCCAATCGGACATTGAGCGCGAGGCGGCGGACAAGGAGAAAACGGGCATCTTCACTGGTGGATTCGCGGTCAATCCCGTCAACGCCGAGCGCATCCCGATCTGGATCGCGGACTACGTGCTGCTCTCCTACGGCACCGGCGCCATCATGGCCGTGCCGGCCCACGATGAGCGCGACTTCGCCTTCGCCCGCAAATACGGCCTCAAGGTTGTCCCGGTCATCCAACCGGAGGGCGTCGTGCTGGATGGCGAGACGATGGAAGCGGCCCACGAGGGTGATGGCCTCATGATCAACAGCGAGGCTTTTGACGGCACCCGCGCCACGGATGATAAGGGCATGCAGAATCCCGCCATCAAAGCCGTGACCGAATGGCTTGAACGGCAGGGCACGGGAAAACGCGCCGTCAACTACCGATATCGTGACTGGCTCATTTCACGCCAGCGCTACTGGGGCGCGCCCATCCCGATGGTCTACTGTGAGAAGCACGGCTGGAACCCCGTGCTTGATGACCAGCTGCCGGTGCGCCTGCCAGACGATGTGGAGTGGAAGCCCACCGGCGAGTCGCCCCTCAAGCTGCACCCGACCTGGAAGAACACCACCTGTCCGGTCGGCGGCGAACCGGCCATGCGCGAGACGGATACCCTGGACACCTTCATGTGCTCGTCCTGGTATCACCTGCGCTACCTCAGCCCGCAATATGACCGGGGCCCGTTCGACCAGGCCGAGTACGACTACTGGATGCCGGTCGACACCTACACCGGCGGCATCGAGCATGCCACCATGCATCTGCTCTACACGCGTTTCTTCCACAAGGCCATGCGGGACGCCGGCATCTTCAAGGGGCCCGAGCCCATGCTGCAGCTGCGCAACCAGGGCATCATCCTGGGCGAAGATGGCGAAAAGATGTCCAAGAGCCGCGGCAACGTCGTCCCGCCGGACGAGCTCGTAGCGCGCTACGGCTCCGACGCCCTGCGCGCCTACCTGATGTTCGCCTACCGCTGGCAGGAGGGCGGACTGTGGAACAGCACCGGCATTGAGGGCATCGTGCGCTGGCTGCGCCGCGTCTGGACGCTGGTCGCCACTCCGCCCTCTGGCGCCGCGGCAATCGCCTCCGCCGAGACCTTGCGGCATCTCCGCCGCAAGATCCACCAAACGTTGCAGCACGTCGGCCGCGACTTTGAGGCCTTCGAATTCAACACCATCATCTCCTCCCTGATGGAGCTTCTGAACGAGATGTACCGGGCCCGCGAGGCCGGCGCGGCCGGTACTCCCGCGTGGGGTGAGGCCGTCGATGCCTACCTGAAGATGCTCGCGCCCGTCTGCCCGCACATCGCTGAGGAGTTGTGGACCGCGCAGATGCGCAAGCCGTATTCGATCCATCAGCAGGCTTGGCCGGAGGTCGACGCGGCCGCGGCGAAAGAAGACGTGATCGAGATCCCCGTTCAAGTCAATGGGAAGGTGCGCGATCGCGTCACCGTGCCGGTTGACGCCGCTGAAGATGAGATCAGAGCTGCGGCACTGGCAAGTGAGATCGTAAAGAGGTACCTGGAGGGCAGGGAGCCGCGCAAGGTGATCGTCGCCCAGAAGCGGCTCGTAAGCGTCGTGGTCTAGGCTTGCGGGCCGCGCCTGTTCGAGGCTGGGCTTGCAGCTGCACCGCGACTCAGCTCTGAGGAGGTCGGATCTATGGTTGCCGGGATCGAGGAATCACGAGCTCGCACTCTGCGACTTCTTGACGGCACGCGGCGCGAGACCCGCCTGCTGCTTTCTGGTCTGGACCCCAACCGGGTGGTTCACACGGATGAGCGGGCATGGCGCGTGCGGGATATCGTTGGACATCTGGGTGCCTGGAACTGGGAGGCCGCGCGTTCAGTGAAGGCCTACTCTGAGGGCGCCGAATACTGCTGCATCCCGACGGAAGCTGAATATGACAACTACAATGGTCCGGCTGCCGAGGCACGACGGGCCTGGAGCATGGAGCAGGTGTGGACCGAGTACGAAACGGCGCACGATGAGCTGCGGCGGCGGATCGAAAGCCTGCCCGACGAGAAGTGGGCAGGTGAGATGCTCTATCCCTGGAACGAACGCGGGACTGTTGCACGCCTGATCGAAATCATGATGATCCACGAGAAGAGAGATCATTGCAGCCTTCTCGGCGGGGCAAGCGACCGAGGCTGACCCCAACTGGGGGTTCAGCCGTTCTGCAGGCGCTGGAGACGCGATGGCTCAGCCAACTCACGCTCCCTGTGCTACACTTAAGGCGGACTCATCGTCCGCCTTTAGTGTTCTCGTCGTGCAAGGAACGTCGGAGGCAGGCAATGAATAGCATCAAGCTGCTGGTTGCCACAGACCCGACCTACTACGGTACGGATGCCGGTCCCGAGGACGTGCAGGAGTACGCCACGTTTGCCTACGAGTACTTGTTGCGAAACGGCTACGAGCACGTCGAGATCGAGTTCGTTGAACGATACCCATCCGGCAGCGCCGACACCCAGTCTGCCCTCAGGGAAGAGATCTTGTTCGCCTATCACGGCAACTAGCAGCGCTGCGGTCGGCATGAGCCCCGAAAGGGGCGAAGCAGTACCATCGCCGGTTTCCATAACGTACAGGCACGCAGCTTGTGCAAACCCGCACAAACGCAGGTACAATGTGGCCGGGGTTCCGGCGGTGGAAACGCGGTCACGGTCCTGAACCACCGCTCAAGGCGGCGCGGGTTCGCCCCGCTGATGTCGCTGCACGGGCAGGAATCCACGTAAGGCACGAAATCAACACGAGGCACATTGGCCAACAGCGGTGATGTGACGACACGAGCGCTGCTGTTGCTGGCGGCTGCGGCAACGATCATAGCGCTGGGGGCATTTGTGGTTGTGACCGACGCGCCCGCCTACGCCGGCACGGCCTCCGAGACCTGCGCCAACTGCCACGTCATGGATTCCATGTACGAGAATCACTATCACGCCGCGCACCAGCCGTGGACGGAATGCGCCAGCTGCCACCTGCCTCACGACAACCTGGTGAACTATTACATTGAAAAGGGACGGCAGGGCATGCATGATGTGTATGTATTCGGCACAGGACAGACGCCCGAAGTGATCCGCCTCAGCACTCATTCAAAGACGATCGTTCAGCAGAACTGCATCCACTGCCATCAGGATGCGGTCGAGACCATCATGGTCGGCGCGCCACCGTTCGACCGGTATTGCTGGGAGTGCCATCGCGGTACGGCACATGGAGCGCGTGGCGCCTCCGCCGTCCCGGTTCAGGATTCCAATCTCTATCTGCTGGAGAAGGGAGAATGAAACCATGAAGCGCTACACGACCTTCATACTGGCCGGCATCATCGTTCTGCTTGCGGCGGTGCTGGCAGGCGTGCTGGTGTTCATCGGGAGCCAGCCGGCGGAGCAAAGAGCCTTCCCGCCGGTGGTGGAGATCGCTGCCGTGGAGCCCGATTCGGAAAGGTGGGGCGTCAACTTCCCGAATCAATACAGCACGTTTCTGAAGACCGGGACCAACAACATTGACACCACGTATGCGGGCTCATCCCGATTCTCGTGGCTCGAACGCGATCCGCGCCAGGTGGTCTTGTTTGCCGGGTACCCCTTCAGCAAGGACTATAACGATGATCGCGGCCACGCCAACGCCCTCGAGGATGTCCGCGATACCGCGCGCCTGAATTTGAATCCGGACGACCCAAAACGGACGCCCGCGACCTGCTACTCCTGCAAGTCCGCCAACAATCCCGGTCTTTGGGGCGAGATGGGAATGGCGGAATTCGACAGGATGTCCTTTGCGGCCATGACGCCGCTCATCCAGGAGACGATCGGTTGCGCCAATTGCCATGAGGCGGGAACCATGCGCCTGATCGTCACCAATCCCGCATTGAACGAAGCGCTCAGGGCGCAGGGCAGGGACTGGGAATCGTTCACCCGCCAGGAAATGCGCACCGTGGTGTGCGCCAACTGCCACGTGGAGTACTACTTCAAGGGCGACGGCAAGTACCTGACGTTCCCGTGGGCGAAGGGCACGGACATCTATTCCATCATCGAGTTCTACGAAGCTGCGGACTTCAAGGACTGGGACTATCCGGAGGCAGGTAGTCCGATGCTCAAGGCGCAGCACCCCGAATTCGAGTTCTTCACCGCCGAGAGCACGCATTACCAGGCAGGCGTTGCCTGCGCCGACTGCCACATGCCCTATGTGCGGGATGGCGCCGCCAAGTTTTCCTCGCACGATGTGCACAGCCCGCTGCTCAATCCTGAGCAGGCTTGCGGACAGTGCCACACGGATAGCGAGTATGTGGTGGATCGCGTGAACGTCATCCAGGAACAGGTGGCGGAGACCAAGATCGCCACCGAAGATGCCATCCTGGACGCGATCAACGCCATCAAGCTCGCGGTCGCGGCCCCGAATGCGGAGGCGGGGCTGCTGGATCAGGCGCGCAGCCTGCACCGCAAGGCGCAGTTCATGTGGGACTTCGTCTCTGCCGAGAACAGCACAGGCTTTCACAATCCAGAATATGCCTTGAGGATCCTGGCCGACTCCACCAACTTCGCCAGGCAGGCGCAAATGCTCGCCGCGCAGGCTGCGGGCGATCCATCGCTGCTGGAGACAGGCACGTACTACGCCGAGACCGCGCAATAGGGGGCTGAGGAAGACGGCAGACCCGGACATGCTGTTCGGACGAATGGCATCTCCGGGTGCTGTTGCCATTTCGCACCGGCGTCTCTCGCCCGGCCCCTCACCCCCCTCCCTGCGACTCGTGACGCAGGGAGGGGCGATGCCGGCTTGGTGCCGGCTCGCCCGAAGGCCTTCGGCCCGATTAGCTCCTTGCGCCTCATGGCGCAGGGATGCGCAGTGGCGGCTCGAAGCCGCGCTGCGCGAGGGCCGCTGCCCAAATAATGAGGAACAATGGAAACTACGGGTAAATCGCGGGTCGCGGCGGGGAACAATGGATAACTACGGGTGAATACGGGCAGCTGAGCGAGGAACAACGGGGAGGAACAATGGGGCGCGTTCGCTTGCTGCCTGCACTGCTTTGTGCCATTGGGGAGGGATCGGTGGGGCTCTCATCTTCGAGTCGCTTCAACCCGGCACGACGGCATGGCTTGAGGAGGTACGGGCGCCTGTCCTCTTCACGTCCGGGCGGCGGGAACGTGCGCCTGCAAGCGCGCCTAACAGGGGGGAGCCACGGCTTGACACCGAACGGAGCGAAGCGACGTCGGGGTGTTCTTCCCCATGCGGCACGCCCGTTCGCCTTCGCTCACCTGTGCCTGCGGCACGGTGCAGGTAAATCCTTTGCCCTCAGCCAAGGAAGTACGCCGAGACGCCGCCTTGCGCCGGTGTCTTGTCTTCGCGCGAGTCCCACGAACCCAAGCGAATCAGCCTTTCGGTCCTTCTTCAGTCGGACGACCGCGGGTCTTGTGATGGATGACGGGTGATGAAGGAGGTAGCGAGCTTGTACTTGTCAACCCAGACCCTGACATGCACTTTACGCCCCCCCGCTATTTGCCGTGGGACATACATGCTGCAACTGGCCAATCCATTCTCATCGGTCAATCCGATACACGTCGCGGTTACCTTTGAAGACCAGACCACCCTCATGATCTTCCCCGCCTCACCCACGCCCCTTGTCTTCATCATTCCATAGACCGTGACGTACGAGCCTGGCTTGACCTTCGCCTCCGACACAGAGACGCAGATCCGCGTCGCTCTAATGTTCTCGCAAACAGCGTTGTACCCGGGAATGGACCGTGCCACAGGTCCCCGGTCTGCCACTGCGAGCGGACTGGAGATGGTCGTTGGGACAGATTCTTTGGGCGACTCGGGGGGCGCAAACCCCGCCGTGTTGAACAACAAGATTGCTGCAAGAAGGAGCCAAGCCAGGGGTTTCATATCTCCTCCACTGCGACTCCGAGGGATCGGCCACTCGACGATCCTGCCATCATCATAGCACGATTCCACCAGCAGTCATATCGAAGCAAGTGTCGTGCCCCAAGGTCATCACAGGAGAACGAGCTACGTATGTTATGGTGATCTTGCGGTGCTTCGCTTTCATAGGCACGCGAATGCACTCCTGCCCGTGCATGGGGCTGGCGTGAAGGGGAGTTCGCTGCCCGGAAGGCGGCGAAAAGCCTTCTCGGTTTTCGGTGGTGGCACCCCGCGCATTTCGTCTTTTCCCCGCCAGGTTGATTGTGTCTGGCGGTTGCTGTCAAAAGCCGCCCTGCGCCAGGGCCGCCGCCCAGACAATGAGCAACTGTGTTGCAAGTCAAGCGGAAAGAGGCGCTTGCCAGGTCGTCATGTCCCGGATCATGGCGTTCAAGATGATGAGCAGCTTGTGCATGCAAGCCACCAGAGCCACTTTTCTCTTTTTGCCGGAGGCCAGCAGGCGTTGGTAGAAAGTGCGGATCACTGGATTGAAACGAGCCGCCGACATGGCTGCCATGTAGAGTGCCTGCCGCACGGAGGCCCGTCCGCCCTTGATCCGGCGTGTGCCTCGGCGCCGGCCGCT
>JAZDHO010000141.1:0-3062 GCA_043805815.1 Chloroflexota bacterium | reverse complement strand
GTGCGAGGAGAAACCCATCCTGGCGGTCGCGGAATCGGTGGACGACATCCCATGGGACATCGGCGATGGCAAAGGTGCCATTGTTGGTGTGTACTCTCTGACCAGGACGGCTCGATTCACGGTCGAACGGAAGATCGAAGAGAAGCAGTAGGCCAACGCGCCGGCGGGGCACGATGGAGCCCAGGACGGGCCAAGTGTGCCATGGACGCCAGGAGGGCGACGCCGGCAGTTCTTTGAGCAGTGAAGTAGTTGCTGGCCAGCGGCGTAGGTAGAACATGACACGCAGTGGTTCAATTCCCGCCGGTCCCACTGGTTGAAGCCCATCATTTGGAAAAGGAGACTTCGTGGAAGAACAGAAGAAGTCAAAGTCGCTGGCATCGCGCGTCGTCAATGCTGTATTTTCTGCCACCATCGTACTGTGTCTTGCCTGCGGGCCGGCCGGTGTCATTATGCACATGGCACCGAATTCAGGGCTGCTTGCTCGAGCGCGTGCCATCGAAGCGCGCCAGGACTGCGCCGAGTACGGCCACAATTGGAAGTTCGTGGAGGTTCGCAATGACGGCAGATTTTTCATCATCATCGGCTCGTCCTGCGGTCCAGATACGGCTACGGTCCGCCCACGGTGGAACTTCCGCTGTGCTAGCTGCAAGAAGGAAATGGACCTCTACGAGTCAGATATGACCGACGAGTTCTGGGCGATAGTTGAACACAAGTCCGGCCTGAACCGCCCAAAGAAGAAACATGGCGAGGAACCGAACAATATACCGCTTTCCCGGTTGGGTCCTCCACCAAAGGCGGAAAGGAGTTTTGCTGGGAATGCAATCCAACGGGGCAGACCAGCACCTCTTTGAGTTTCCCTTGCTATCTGCAAGAGTGGTTCCTGGCCGGCGGTGTAGCCGGCCAAACATAGCGACGGGAAATAGCCGTTCCTTATAATTATTTACTTGCGCTACCATTTATGGTCGCTTATACTGAAAACATGAGCTTGGCAATTCAAACAACTGTTCTTTCCGGTCCGCATGGCTCCACGCCTGGGTTGCCAAGCTCTGCCGGTGCTGTGCGGGCCACCTTTTTGCTCACCCACAAGATTGCCCTGGACCCCAACAAGAAGCAGTTGGAATACTTTGCCCAAGCGGCCGGGACGGCGCGGTTCAGCTTCAACTGGGCCTTGGCGGAATGGCAACGCCAGTACGAAGCGGGCGGCAAGCCAAACGAAGGGGCCTTGCGTCGCCAGTTAAATGCCGTGAAACCCCATGAATTCCCGTGGATGTTCGAGATTTCCAAGACTGCTCCGCAGCAGGCAATCAAGAATCTTGGCAAGGCGTTCCAGCGGTTCTTCCAGAGGAAGGCCAAATATCCCCGGTTCAAACGCAAGGGCGTCCACGATTCCTTCCGGGCTGACAACGGCCCTGAGACCTTTACCTGTGACCACAAGCGGATCAAACTCCCCATCATCGGCTGGGTCAAGATGTTCGAGGCCCTGCGATTCGCCGGCAAGCCAATGTCAGTTGTAGTCTCCCGCGTGGCGGGCCGTTGGTTCGCCGCCGTCACGGTTGAAGTCGAGCACGTCGTCCCGGTCCGCTAAAACCAAGCGGCCGTGGGTGTCGATCTCGGCGTCAAAAGTCTCGCGACCCTGAGCACGGGCGAAGTGGTGGCAGGCCCGAAGGCCCTGAAGATGAACCTGCGGAAGCTCCGGCGTCTGTCCCGAGCCGTCAGCCGCAAGGTCAAAGGCTCGGCAAACCGCCGCAAGGCCGTGCGGAAGCTGGCCCGGCTCCATGCCCGGATCAACAACATCCGGCAGGACGCCTTGCACAAGCTCACCACGTCGATCGTGCGGCGGTTCGGCGTCATCGGGATTGAAGACCTGCACGTCAAGGGCATGGTGAAGAACCACCACTTGGCGCGGGCTGTGGCGGATGTCGGGATGGGTGAATTCAGAAGGCAGATCGAGTACAAGGCCGCTATGTACGGGTCCCGGATCGTGCTGGCGGACCGTTGGTTCCCATCTTCGAAGACGTGTTCGGTGTGCGGTGTCATCCAGGACGATCTCCCCTTGTCGATACGCGAGTGGACCTGCCCTGATTGCGGCACGCGCCATGACCGGGACGAGAACGCCGCGATAAACTTGAAGAATCTCGCCGTAAGTTCCACGGAGAGCCTAAACGCCGGTGGAGAGACGAGCGCTGGCCGAGGCCGCAAGGCCCCGGTGAAACTGGTCTCGAAGAAGCAGGAACTGAACTGTGTGTCATAAATGACCATAAGCCAGAGAACGGTGGCGTGCCACCTGTTTCACCATAGCCCGGTGCGTAGCCGGGCAAACGGGGCCGTAGCTCAGTCAGGCCAAGAGCACAGGGTCGCGCCCTGAATCGCAGGTTCAAATTCTGCCAGCCCCTCTGGTTGAAGGATCAGGCGTAACTACCCAAAAGGAGATCATCATGTCTACCAAGATGTCGAAAGGCGAGAAGGAGCTGACCCAGCGAATCGAGAAGCTGGAGAGTCGGTGGAAGCAAGAACAATGGGATTCCGATAAGGCCCGCGCCAAGGCTGATTTGACACACGGCGTCATCGAAGAACTCAAGGACACCCTGTGTGCCATGAGAGAGGTGAAGGACCAGCGCAAGCCCCGTGCGAAGTCGGCGCGTGCCGAGGCCGAGGCATCGAAGTCGGGAGAGTAACCATGGGCGCCGAGAAACATATTTCCCAGTGCAAGGCGGCACTCGATGGCATTCTGGCGAATGTGGTCGGCATAACCGATGCCTGCAAACTGCTGGCCGTTCAGTTGGCGGCGGAGCGTGACCTGCTGGAGGCGGAGGGCCAGCCCCAGCCGGTCGAAGAGCGCCATGTGACGGGGCTACCGCGATGATCGGCCAGACGCGCGACGACATCCTGAACGACGCCATCGTCCGCGAGGCTCGCTGGGCTGGGCGGCAGATACCGTATGAGGCTGGAGCCACGCCGCGGTCGTGCGTAGAAACGAGGATACCGATGAGTGAGATCAAACGATACCAGCCGAAATCATGCGGGGAGATCGCATGGGAATATGGCAGGCCCCTTGAATCATG
>JAZDHO010000140.1:0-3235 GCA_043805815.1 Chloroflexota bacterium | reverse complement strand
TCATGGTCTTCGTGGCGCTTACGGCTCAGTGGCTCGCGCCCTACCCCCCCACGCTATCCATGCTGGACACGGTTCCGCCACAGGGGTTGAGCAAACGCTCTCCCCCGTGCGTACATGCCCTCGGATGTCCGTCCGATCAGCCTCAGCACATTCTGGGAACCGATGGCAACATCCGTGATCAGTTCAGCCGTCTGCTTTACGGCGCCCGCTTGAGCCTGCTGGTGGGCTTTTCCACCGTCGGCTTTGCCATTGTGATCGGCACGGTGCTGGGTGCACTTGGCGGCTACTTTGGCGGCTGGATCGACAACGTCATAATGCGCGTCATGGATGTGTTGCTGGCGTTTCCATCCTTGCTGCTGGCCATCGCCATCGTCACCGTTCTCGGTCCGGGTCTGAAGAATGCCTTGCTGGCGATCGGCATCGTCTCCATCCCGGCCTACGCGCGCGTGATGCGCGCCTCGGTGCTTTCTCTGCGCGAGATGGACTACGTCTCCGCCACCCGCGCCCTCGGTGGATCCAATCTGCAGATCCTCTTTCAGCGGATCCTGCCGAACGCCCTCACGCCGCTGATCGTGCAGGGGACGCTGGGCATCGCCACCGCCATCCTGGACGCAGCCGCCCTCTCGTTCCTGGGCCTTGGCGCACAGCCTCCGACGCCCGAATGGGGGGCCATGCTCGGCGCCGAGCGCAACCAGGTCTTCACCGCCCCCCACCTGGTGTTCTTCCCCGGCTTCGCCATCATGATCACCGTGCTGTCCTTCAACCTCATCGGCGACGGCCTGCGCGACGCCCTGGACCCCCGCCTCGCCCACGTCAGCTAGATCCAAAAAGCCCTCAAACACCAAGGTTCACAAAGGTCGTATGCCTTTGAGTCCCTTTGTGTCCTTCGTGGTTAATGGTTTGGCTTGGTCTGTGCCTGGTTCAATAAGGACGCGTCAGCTCCTAAGCAACCCCCAGACCGCCAGCGCCCCGAAGATCAGGATCACCGTGGCCGCGCCGGTGACCACCTCGCGCGGCTCACGTCTGTCGGTGATGGCCAGCGATCCCCCCATTAGGGCCGGCTGCACTTCCCATACGGGACCGGCAAACCAGGTGAAGACCAGCCCCCCCAGCAACCCGCCGACATGGCCCCAATTATCGATGCCCGGCGTCAGGCCCATCGCCAGATTGACCGCCACAATGAAGAGCACATTGCTGATGGCCCGCCCGAACTGATTACCGAGCAGTTGGCGGTTCTGATATAGGAATACGCCCTCCGCGCCGACCAGGCCGAAGACGGCTGTCGATGCGCCCACCGAGTAGCCGTCGCTCAGCAGGAATGAGATCACGTTGCCGGTGAAGCCGGCGAGCACATACAATATGAGGAACCGAATGTGCCCGAAGTGCCGCTCCAGCCCTGCGCCGAATGCGATCAGGGCGTACATATTGAACAGGATGTGCGGAATGGAGGCGTGCAGCAGAACCGGCGTAAGAAAGCGCCAGAATTGGCCTTCGCGGATCAACTCGTTCACCCGAGCGCCATACGCCATCAGCAGGTCCATCCGGGCCGCGGGGCTGGCGTAGCCCAGCAGCGCCACGCTGCCCAGCTGCAGCAGGTAGATCAGGCCCGTGATCCCCACGATTGTGTACGTTACGTAGGGAACCGATGCGGGCAGCGAGATCCGCACCGGCGCCGCCGCAGGCTCAGCTGCCCGATCCGGACCGGGGTACTGGCTCACAGGTTCACCTCGCGCTGCCTCACGCGATGATGCTCCGCCTCAATGATGGCCTGCACGACATCCACTGTGTGATCAAGCTGGTCGTCGTGATTGACGATCACGTAATCAAATGCGTCCATGCGCTTCAGCTCCTGGCGCGTGGTGGCAATTCGGATCGCAAGTGTTTCCGGCGTCTCGGTACTGCGCTCCTGCAGCCGGCTGATGAGTTCCTCTTCGCTGTCTGTTGTAATGAAGATTAGCAGGGCTTCCGGCACCAGCCTGCGCACCGTCTCTGCTCCCTGCACATCCAATCGCATGACCACGTCCTGCCCGCTGCGCAGGGCCGTCCGCACCTGCTCCTTCGGAACCCCCTTGTAATCGCCATACACCAGCGCGTGTTCCATGAATTCATCGGCCTTGATCATCCTCCCGAATTCCTCTTGGGAGACGAACCAGTAATCCCTGCCGTGGACTTCGTTCGGTCTGCGCGGTCGCGTCGTGGCGGTCGTCACGAAGTGGAACTCCAGGCCGCGCTGCTGCATTCGCTGCATCACGGTGTCTTTTCCGGCACCGGATGGGCCGGAGATCACGATCAGCAGTGGTTCGTGGGCGTCGAGGTCGAAGTCGGGATCGGGGGGCATTCCCGTATTGTACTCGACCGATCCTCGCTGCCGCCCCCGGCGCACAGTCGTCGGCGCGGCCTTCACGCGCGGGGCACAGTTTGAGTAGAATCAGAGAATGCCAACGTATGATTTTGTGTGCCTCAATTGCCACCAGCGCTTCGATGTCTTTATGAGCTTCAGCGAATACGGCTCACGCAAGGTCAAGTGCGTCCACTGCGGCAGCCTGAGTGTGCGCCGGCGCATGACGAAGGTGCGCATCGCCAGGTCCGAGGAGAGCCGCCTGGAGAATATCGCCGACGAATCCGCCCTCGAAGGCCTGGAGGACGACCCCAGGGCACTTGGCCAGATGATGAAGAAGATGGGCAGGGAGATGGGCGAAGACTTGCCGCCCGAATTCGATGATATGGCCGCGCGCCTGGAGGCGGGTCAATCCCCGGAGGAGATCGAGGCCTCCATGCCCGATCTGGGCGCCAATGCCGACGAGTCCGCCGGCATGGACGACGACCTATAACGCTTTTTCGATCGTCGCGCGGTGCTCGGCGAAATGCTCCGTGGTATCCCCCAGGATCCAATTCAATACAGGCTGTCGGGCTGGATCATCGGGGTGCCGGGGCTGCATCAGATCCTCGAACTGCATCGAACGCAGTTTGAGCATCAAGTCGGAGTAGACACGCTTGAGCTCGCCCACCACCTCAGACGTGCTGCGGCCGCGGTTGCGCTCGAAGAGAACGGGGTTGAGCACCTCCATGTCCCAATCCTTGGTCACCTCGACCGGTACGCCCATCACCTCGTGTGCCGGGCGGTGGTCCATGTGGTACCCCATCAGGATCTTCACCCACTCGGCCAGGTGAGCCAGGTTGTCCTTCGGCGACCAGCCGCCGGCGTCGGGCGCGGTCATCTGCTCCGGCGTCAGGC
>JAZDHO010000139.1:0-17831 GCA_043805815.1 Chloroflexota bacterium | reverse complement strand
GCCGCCTCGCGCATCATCGTGCCCTCAGGAATTAGATGGTTTCCCGTATCGATCAGGGGATCGAGGAGCCGCAGGCAACCGGGAGGCTGATAGTAGAACGCCAGCACTTGTGACGTGCTCCCCGAGAAGACCTCCGAGATGAAATCATATTCGATGGGCAGACCTGCCTCCAGGCTCGGCAGGGTCCCGCCGACGCGCGACGTTGGATAGAACACGACATAGTCCATCGCCGCCGACCGATTGTCCGAATCATAGATCCAGTTCAACGCGCCGATCAGCGAGTTGTCCGCATAGTACGGCAGTGCACCTTCGTTGAGGAGCACGATCGTGTTCGGCGCAATGCCCGGCGCCCGCCAAAGCATCTGCCAGAACATCGACTTGTGCGTGACCCAATCGCGGCGATAGTCCTCCGCCCAAAGGGCCTGCCGTCCCGCAGCGAGGCCGATCAACACAATAGCCAGCGCCATGCGGACTGCAGGTGAAGCAAGAGCCAGCAGCCCGGCAAGGACAAGGCTCACACCAAGCATGAAGGGAAGCGTGAACCGGTTGGCAGGGTACGCAATCGTCACCTCGAGACCTGTCAGCAGGAACGGGCCGCCGCTCATCAGCATCGCGGCCAGGCCCAGGCCCACAGGCCACCACTCCCCGCGCGGCGACCCTGGATTGCCTCGGCGCCTAAGAACAAAGTACACGCCCACCACGAGACCTGTGAGCACGATCACCGCCACATAGAACGCAACCGTGCGCGGACCATCCCGCACCGCGGTCGGAAACTGAAAGACCTGCCCCCACGCCGCTATGCTCGTGCGGTAGAGTTGCAGCGCGATCGTCTGGGCTGTTTCGAGCGTGGCCGCAAGTGGATGCGCTTTCACAGCGCCAAACAGAGTCGGTTGATAGACCTGATTGTTGAAGACCAACAGGCGCCAGAGGACATTTGCGGCGAATACCAACAAGTACGGAAACCAGGCCGCAACCGTACGCCGAGCCGCGCGGCCGGGCAATTCGCCCGCGTGCGCGAGCAACATCATCCGCAAAATCAGCAGTGGTCTCAGCAGCTCCAGGACAAAGAAATACTCCATCATCCAGAGGTTGAGAGCCGAGAGAACCAGGCCGGCAGCGCTTAGGGGTACTCGCCGTTGAGCCCCCCTCACCGACCAGATCGAACACAGGAAGGACAACAGCAGAAAGCACAGCACGATAAAGAAATGGCTGTACAGGTAGGAGGTCCACTGCTGGTTGAATCCGGGATACAGCAGGAAAGCCAGGCCTGCGATCAGCGCAAACTCGCGGTGACGGGGCCAGAGGTTCGCGGCGATCAGCCAGACCAGGACAGCCAGGACCCAGCGCAGGATCAGCGCAAAGACCTGCCAGTAGATCGGTACGTGAGGCAACACGCCTGTTGTCAGCTGGTAGAGCATCCCCCAGATCGGTCTATTCGTGGAGAAGTACTTCGTCATGGCTTCGGGCCCGAGCTCGTACCGGATCCATGACATTGGCAGTTCGTCCCAGTAGAACCCCATTTGGGGCAGCAAGAGGCCGTAACCCAGCACGGCGACCACCAGCAGGATCACAGCTGGATGCATCAGTTTGGATGCACGGTCTAGTGCGGTCACGGCCTCTGCCCTTCCCGGCGTGGGGACTTTCATCTGATCAGACCGTACTGGCTGGCGTACCAGTCCTGCCGTTCATCACCTTGCGCCGCTATTGGACCACCCAGGTTCCGGTCTCGCCTTTCAACGCGCGGCCGATGTTTTCGGGGTTGGTCACCAACGCCCGCTTGCCGCCGTTTTCCAGGAATCGGATGATTGCCTGCACCTTTGGAGCCATCGATCCCTTGGCGAAGTGCGTGCCCTCCGCCAGGTACGCCCTGGCCTCGGCGAGCGTTATCTTGTCCAGCCACTTCTGATCCGGCTTGCCGAAATTCAGGGCTGCCTTCTCGACAGCGGTGGAGATCACGAAAAGTTCGGCGCCTACGTTCGTGGCCAGGAGACTTGAACCAAAGTCCTTGTCGATCACCGCGGCGATACCCTCGAGGTCGCCCTCCGCATTTCGTACGACCGGGATGCCGCCGCCGCCCGTGGAGATCACGGTGACGCCCGCGGCAATCAACGCCTTGATGGCCTCGATCTCCACGATCTCCTGGGGCAGCGGGGAGGCCACCACACGCCGCCATCCTCGGCCGGCGTCCTCAACCACATTCCAGCCCATGTCATTCTCGCGGCGCTTGGCTTCATCCTTCTCCATGAAGCCGCCGATCGGTTTGGTCGGGTTCTTGAATGCCGGATCACTCTGGTCGACCAGCACTTGCGTCACGACGGTGGCCACAGGCTTCGGCTTCCCCCGGCGCCGGAGCTCGTTCTGCAGGTTCTGCTGCAAGGCGTATCCGATCGCACCCTGCGTATCGGCGCCGCATACATCCAGCGGCACCTCGTGCATGCCCTCCACCTTGGCCGCGATCTCCGATCGGCGCAGGATGAAGCCCACCTGGGGGCCGTTCCCGTGCCCGATGATCACCTCATAGCCGGCTTCGATCATGTCCGCAATATGCAGGCAGGTCTCCTTCGCGGCTTCGTACTGGTCCTCAACGCTCTGGTGAGCGGAATCCTTGATCAGCGAATTGCCGCCGATGGCAATTACAGCGATTTTCTTCGACATTACGACTCATCTCCTTGTGCCCTATGACATGGTCAGTGCCATTACGGCCTTCTGCGCGTGCAGTCGGTTCTCGGCCTCGTCGAACACAACCGAGCTCGGCCCGTCCATGACTTCGCTTGTCACCTCGACGTCGCGGTCGGCCGGAAGAGGATGCATGTAGATCGCGTCGTCCTTGGCCGCGCGCATCTTCTTTGCGTCTGTGATCCAGTGCTTGTACTTCTCAATGATCTTCGCGCCCTCGGCGGCGTCCTCCGTCGTAAGCATGGCGCCCCATGACTTGGCATACACGACGTCTGCGTCCTTGAAGGCTTTCTCCATGCCGTCGCCATCGGCGATGACGTCGAAGCCGGCGTGGAATCGTTTGGCCTGTTCGCGCGCCGCGTCCACGACATCGGGCATTAGCTTGAATTCCGGCGGGTGCACCAATGTCACGTCCATGCCGAAACGCGGCAGCTGCAAGATCAGGGATTGCGGCACCGAGATCGGCTTCTGGTAGGAGGCGGCGTACGCCCACGAGACAACCACTTTGCGTTTCCGCAGATCGCGCCCTTTTTTCTCAATGATCGTCATCAGGTCGGCCAGGCACTGAAAGGGATGGTAGACCTCGCATTGCATGTTGAGCACCGGCGAGCGTGAGTACCTGGCGACGTCGTTCAGGTACTTGTTGCCCACTTTCCAATCCACATGGCGTATGGCGATGCCGTCGAAGTAGCGTCCGAAGATCTCACCGATCTCTTTGGGCGTATCGCCGTGCGCGATCTGAGTGGTCTTGCTTTCAATGAACGCGCCGTGCCCGCCCAGCTGCGCAATTCCGGCGTCGAATGACCCGCGCGTGCGCGTGCTGCTGAAGAAGAACAGCATCGCCAGCACCTTGTCGCGCAGATACGCGTGGGGCTCACCCAGGGCGCGTTTTCGCTTCAGGTCGAAGGCCACATCCATGACGGTCTCAACCTCCTCTTTGCTGAAGTCGAGATCGCCAATCAGGTCGCGGCCGCGCAGATTTGTTTGCATGCTGTCTCCTCCTATTCCTTGGCACCCAGGACCAGCGCTAGCAGCGCCATGCGCATGACGACGCCGTTGAACGCCTCCTGCCAGTAGCGCGACCAGTGCGTAATGTCCACGTCCGGCGGGATCTCATCCATGCGCGGCAGGGAATGCAGCAGGATGGCGTCTGACTTGGCCTTCTTTTCCAGGAGCTCGCGCGTGATACGGTAGTTGGCGGGGGTGAGCGCCACATCCTTGCCGGAGCGCTCTTCTCGCGACTTGGTGTAGTCGGGCTGCACCACGGGCTCCACCAGGATCACATCCGCGTCTGCGATGGCTTGCTCCACGTGCTCGACTTCCTTGTAGTTCAGGCTGTAGTCCCTGATCTCCTTCTTGAACTCATCCGTCAGGGACATATCAGGCGGAGAAACGAATGTGATCGGGCAGTCAAACTGGGTCAACGCGTAGGCCAGGGAGTGCATGGTGCGCATGCGCATGTCACCCACGGCCAGCCACTTCAGCCCGTCGATCCGCCCTTTTTCCCGCAGCACGGTGTACAGGTCAGTCAGGATCTGCGTCGGGTGCTCGCCCCAGCCATCGCCGCCGTTGATGATCGGAATGCTTGCCCAGCGTGCGGCTTCGTGCGGCGCTCCCTGCTGGAAGTGGCGCATCACAATGACGTCACCGTAGAACTCCAGCATCTTCACCGTGTCCTTGATCGATTCCTGGTAGAAGTCCCCTGCACGCGTCATTTTCGCATCCGAGAAGCCCGTGACATGTCCGCCGAGGCGGTGCATGGCGGCTTCGTGAGCCAGCCGCGTCCGCGTCGACGGCTGATAGAACGCCGTTACCAGAGTCTTCTCCTTGAGCATGTCTACGTTCTTGCGGGTACGGGCGATCGGCTCCAGTTCCCGGGCGACCTCCAGCACATGAAAGAACTCGTTGCGCTCGAACTCCTTGAGTGACAGAATGTCACGACCTGCAAAACTGCGCATCTTGAACCTCCTGGTTTGGATTCAACTTGGCTGCGACGTCCATTCATGTCGCGATCGTTCTCACGCATCAGCCCCGTATGCGGCGCACCACGTGAAAGTGAAAGAAACCCGGGATGAAGTGGCTGGAGGAGTAGTCCAGCACTTCTCCATCCGCCTGGTACAGCTTTGAGACGAATTCGAGCAGCACGTCACCGCGCTGGATCTGCAGCGCCTTGGCGACCGGCGCCGGGGCCGCGATGGCCGAGATCGCGGCATTCGACGCCTTGAGTTGATCACCGCGGTCCAGCAGGAAATCCAGCACCGATCCGCGGAAGTCCGGTCCAAGATGCTCGGCTTTCAACGCCTCGGCCGACAGCGTGTCCACCAGGTAGGCCACCGGACGGCTTTCCTCGCGCATTACCCTGCGGACGCGCGTCAGCGGCGTTCCGAGCGCCACCCCAAGCCCGGCAGCAGACTCGGCATCCGCGGGCAGGCTCTCGACGTGCAGGTCGCTCACAGTCACCTCAAGCCCCAGGCGCTCTGCCATCGTCTCCAGGCTTTCCAGCACCTCCAGCCCCGCCTCGATCACCGGTACCCGTCCGACGACGAATGTGCCCGAGCCCTGCCGCCGGCGGATCAGGCCCTGCACTTCGAACGTCCGCATCGCCTCGCGCAGCGTGGCTCGCGATACGCCCATTCTGCGCGCCAGCTCCGGCTCTGCGGGGAGCCTTTCACCGGCGCCTGTAATGCCTATCAGCGCGGAGAGGTCCGACTGCAATCGTTGAAAGGGGGAATTCGCCATTGCCTCACGCATTCTCCAACACCGGGATCACCTCGGACCGCGTTACGTCGACCAGTCCCTTGTCCGATATCCGAAGTTCCGGTATGACCGTCAGCGCCAGGAACGATAGCTGGATATTCGGGTTGTTGAGCCGGCAGCCGCAAGCTTGGAAGCCCTCGAGTACGCCCTGGGCCTTACTGGCCACCACTTCCACCCGTTCGCTCGACATCAGCCCGGCAATGGTGAGCTCGACCATCCCGATCACCCGGCCGTCCTTCACTACCACCTGCCCACCGCCATTCTTCATGAGTTCATTGACCGCCTGGGCCATGCACGCGTCGTCGGTGCCCACGACCAACAGCTGGTGGCAATCATGCGCCACCGTGGAAGCCACCGCGCAGCGTTCCTTGAAGCCGAATCCGTTCACCAGGGCCAGGGTCCTGCCATCCATTCCCTTGTGCCGCTGGATCAGCGCCACCTTGGCAATGTCGCGCCCGATATCCGCCCTCACCACACCGCCTTCGGAGGGCACATCCAGTCGCAGGTGCTGCGTGGGCAGCTGGTTTTCCTTCACGCCGATCACATGCGCTGTGAGCCGTGACGTGCCGCTGGTGCTGCGCAGAACAAGATCCTCAACCCGCAGCGGGCGTTTCAGGTGAACGGAGCTTCGTGCCCAGGCGGGATACTTGAACGGAGGCGGAACCACCTGCAGCGCTCCGTCCTTCGCCACGAGGCGCCCCTCTGCAATAACAAGTTCGGCCCTGAACTTGGCAAGATCCTCCACTAGCACCAGGTCCGCCCAGCGCCCCGGAGCGATCATTCCTATCTCCCTGGAGAGGCCGAAATGCTCGGCGGCGTTGATGGTGACCATCTGGATCGCGGTCATCGGAGGCAGGCCCTCGGCGATCGCGTGCCGAAGCACTCGGTCCATGTGCCCCTCCGAGGCCAGCGTATGCGCATGCGAGTCATCGGTGCATAGCGCGAAGCGCCGCGACTCCAAACCCTCTTGCGTAATGGCGCCCACTTGAGCCGCAACATCGTGAGCAGCGGAGCCGTATCGCAGCATGGCCCTCATCCCCTGGCGCACGCGTGCCACGGCATCTGCCAACCGTGTGCCTTCATGATCGTCCTCGGCGCCACCCGCGACGTACGCGTGGAACGGCAGGCCCAGGTCGGGCGAGGCGTAGTGGCCCCCAACGGTTTTGTTGGCAGCCTGCGCGATCGCCATCTCGGCCAGCATCTTCCGGTCGCCGTTCTGCACGCCGGTGAAATTCATCATCTCCCCAAGACCGATCACGCCGGGCCACTTCATCGCCTGCGCGACCTCCGCCGGGCCGATCCTTGCTCCCGGCGTCTCCAGCCCGGGAGCAGACGGCACGCAAGAGGGCATTTGCACCCACACGTGGATCGGCTGCTTTGCAGCCTCCTTCACCATCAACTGAACACCCCGGATGCCAAAAACGTTCGCGATCTCGTGCGGATCGATGAAGATGCCCGTGGTACCGTGCGGCACCACGGCCCGTACGAACTCCGTCACCGTGACCATGCTGGATTCAACGTGCATGTGCGCATCCAGCAGGCCCGGCACCAGGTGTCGGCGCTGCGCCTCAATAACCTGCGTCTTGGGACCGATGCAGTGTGCCGCATCCGGGCCGACAAACGCGATGTGCCCGTCTTTGATGGCAACATCTGTGTCCGGGATGATCTCCCCAGACTGGACGCAGACCCAGCGGCCGTTTCGAACCACCAGGTCTGCTGCCTCGCGCCCCATGGCCACGTCGACGAGCGCCCGGCTGAGCTTCACCGAACGGGTCATCGAGCCTCCACGCCCGTCGCTTGCGGAACTGAGCATACAACCAGTGCCGGCATTCTCAACATGTGTACTCGCGTGTAGCTTGCGTCCATGCTAGGCCTCGAGCAGATCCCGGGCGAGCCGGTTGTGCCGCTGAATGATCGCAACTTCGTCCGCCGTCATGAGATTCCCATTTCTTACGATCAGCTTCCCGCCCACCGCCGTGTAGTCAACTCGCCTGGGCTGGCAGAAGACGATCGCCGAGACCGGGTCGTGCGCAGCACCTGCGTATTCCAGACGGTCCAGGTTGACGGCAAAGAAGTCCGCGCACCTGCCGGCCTCCAGGGCGCCGATGTCGGTGCGTCCCAGTACTGCCGCGCCGCCGCGCGTCCCGAGCCAGAGCGCCTGGCGCGCAGTCATCAGCCTGCGCTCCGGGTCATTTGAAAGCGAGTAGCCCGTGATCCCATCCTTGATCCGCGACAAGAGCATTGCCTGCCGCACCTCGGCCAGCAGATTCGAACCATCATTCGAGGCCGATCCATCCACACCCAGGCCGACGCTCACGCCGGCAAGCATGTATTCCTTGATGGGCGCAATCCCCGATGCCAGCCGCATGTTCGAGGTCGGGCAATGCGCCACCCCGCATCCGTGCCGGGCGAAGGCCCGCACCTCCGCTTCACTGACCCAGACGGCATGCGCAAACCAAACGTCCGGTCCCATCCAGCCAAGTTCCTGCATATACCCCACTGGCCGGTAACCGAACTTCTGCAGGCAGAACTGCTCCTCATCTTCCGTCTCGGCCAGATGAGTGTGCAGGCGCACACCGTGCTGGCGCGCCAGGTCCGCCGATTGCCGCATCAGATCGCCGGTGACACTGAAGGGCGAACACGGAGCCAGCACGATTCGCACCGTTGCGCCCGCAGCGGGATCGTGATAGCGCTCGATCAGCCTCTGAGAGTCCTTGAGGATCACGTCTTCGGAATCCACCACCGAGTCAGGAGGCAGGCCACCCTTGGACTCGCCCAGGCTCATTGAGCCGCGTGAGGCATGCAGGCGGACACCCACCTCGCGGGCTGCATCGATCTCATCATCCAACCGCGAGCCGTTCGGAAAGAGATAAAGATGATCTGATGCCGTCGTGCAGCCCGATAGGGCCAGCTCGGCCAGGGCCGTTTGTGTCGAGGCGAATACGTGCTCCGGTGTCATCCGCGCCCAGATGGGATAGAGCGTCTTCAACCAGTTGAAGAGATTCGCGTCCTGTGCGGCAGGAACGGCTCGCGTCAGGGTCTGATAGAAGTGATGGTGCGTGTTGACCAGACCCGGCAGCAGCACATGGCCGCGCAGGTCGAGGATCTCATCGGCCGCCTCAGGCAGTGCGCCGCTCGGCGCCACCTGCTCGATCAATCCATCGCGCACGAAAAGACCACCGTCGGGCAACTCCCGTTGGTGGTCATCCATCGTCACAACGTACGCGTTCTTTATTAGGAGGGTGGACATCCGATTTGACTAGTTGTCTGACAACTTTGATTCAGTGTAGCAAACATTGCCGCAGTTGTCAAACGATTCCGCAGGCTTGCTTGCGGCCATACCCAACCGGGCGGCCGCGCGGCATATAGCCGGCGTTTCGTTGTTATTCTCAGCGCGGGGCAGATCCGGTGCCCCTGAGCCTATTGGAGGTGGCAATGAAACTCGACCACACGTCGCAGTCGCGGGCCATGCGACCCAGAACTGACCTGCCCGAAATCGGCGCCTTTGGGACCAGTCAGGAGACGCTGAGCCGCATCACGGGAATGATCGAGCTCGGAACCGTGGCGGTGAACAGCCTGATCGGCCTCCGATTCTTGCTGAAGCTGATGGCGGCGAACTCCGAGAACGCCTTCGCCCAGCTTGTCGATGTCCTGACGGCGCCTTTCCTGGCGATCTTCGTGGGACTCACTGACACACCATCCTTTGATGGGATAGTGATCGAGGGCTACGATCTGATCGCCATCCTGTTTTGCTTCGCCCTGGGCTGGGCTCTCATTCGCGTTCTCCGGATTCTGTTTGCCCGGCTGAAGCCGCAGAATGTGCAAGACGAAAGCCCCGCTTCGGCGGGGCTTTCATTTTCGACAGCTTTGCGCATCCCGTCCTGTCTGGAGTAAGATTATTGTACATGCAGAAGCAGGCCAGGATGCATCGACCGGCACTCATACTCTCGCTGGTGGCGCTAGTAGCCACGGCGTGTGGAACGCCCGCGGCCAGCGCGCTTCAGGTATTTCCAAGTCCAACATCCTATTGGTCTTTCCTGTGGCCTTTGCAGACCGCGCTGCAGACTGGAACCCCTGCATCTGCTCCGGACAAAACCCCCTCGCCGCTTCCGCCGCCTGCAGATACCGCCACTCTTGCACCCACTGGCACTCCCTTTCCCACCGATACGTCGACGGCCACAGCCACGGACACGTCGCTTCCAACGTCAACCGACACACCGCTCCCCACGGCGACGGTTGCAGTGACGGGTCTGCGCGCCACTGTTACGGCCGGCTTGTTGAGTTGTCGCTACGGCCCCGGAGCCAACTACCTTTATCTGTACGCCCTCCGCCAGGGTGCCAGAATCAGGCTGATCGGCCGGACGGACGGCGACAATTGGCATTGGGCCCGGGTAGAGGGGCGCAATCCATGCTGGGTGAACACAAACTACCTCATCGTGGAAGGAGATTGGCGGCAGTTGCCCATCGTCTATCCAGGCCTTGCCCGGCTGCCGGTATCCCCATACTATCCACCCACCAGCATCACCAGCGTTTTCAGACTGGGTAACTCGGTCACCGTCGAGTGGGCGCCTATCCCTTTGCGCGCCGGCGACGAAGAGGATGAGTCTATGCAGCACTACATCCTGGAGCTGTGGCACTGCCGGGGTGGGAGCCTCATCTTCGAGCCGCTCGCCACCAACGCCACGTACCTCACAGTCGTGGACGAGCCCGGTTGCACCGCGCCCTCACACGCACGCCTCTTCGTCCAGGAAAAGCACGGCTTTTCGGGTCCCACGCAAGTCCTCTGGCCGCCCTGGCAATAATCCAATCTTACCCCTTAGCACCACGGGATTCGCATATGCCCGACACCGCGCCGTACGGCTCGTGGAAGTCTCCCATCAGTGCGGACCTGACGGCTGGTGCAGCGCTTTCCTTCACCGGGTTGGCCCTCGACGGCCGCGACCTGTTCTGGCTGGAGGGCAGGCCCGCCGAGGGCGGTCGTTACACCATCATGCACCGAGCCTCCGATGGCATCGTCACGGAGTGCACTCCGGCCGACTTCAATGTGCGCTCAACTGTCCACGAGTACGGTGGAGCCGCGTTCTCCGTGAGTCAAGGCTTCATCTACTTTCAAAACTACAGGGATCAACGCCTTTATCGACAGCGCCTTGGCGGCCTGCCCGAAGCTTTGACGCCCGCCGAGGGCTATCGTTACGCAGACATCATTCTCGATCACCGGCACGAGCGCCTGATCTGTGTACGCGAGGACCACACGGCACCCGGCGAAGCCATCAACACAATTGTGGCCATCAGCATTCGCGGGAACGACAACGGTGCAGTGCTGGCCTCCGGGAACGACTTCTACTCAAACCCCAGGCTTAGTCCGGACGGTAGTCAGCTGGCGTACCTCACCTGGAACCATCCCAATATGCCCTGGGATGGTTGCGAGTTGCGCCTCGCGCCTGTCGGCGCTGACGGTTCTCTTGGCGAGGCTCACTTGATCGCCGGAGGCGATTCAGCATCTGTCTTCCAGCCTGAGTGGTCGCCGGACGGCGTGCTGCACTTCGTTGCCGAACACACCGGCTGGTGGAACCTGTATCGCTGGGATAGCGGCGCGGCGCAACCCCTTTGCCCCATGACGGCGGAATTCGGCCGCCCGATGTGGATGTTCGGCTATGCCACCTATGGCTTTGCGTCGCCGAACAAGATACTGTGCTGCTACACCCAGCAGGGCGTCGATCACCTTGCCTGGCTCGATTCCGCCAGCGGAAAGCTGACGGCCATTGCCTCGCCGTATATCGAAGTGGATTTCCTGCGTTGCGGTGACGGCGTCGCGTCGTTCATCGGCGGCTCGCCGGTTTCCCCCACTAGCGTTGTCCATATGGACTTTGACGGGGATCGGCTCCTTCCCATCAAGCGGGCCTTCGACGTGACGATCGACGTCGGTTATCTCTCCGCGCCTGAGGCCATCAGCTTCCCCACAACCGGCGACCGGCAGGCCCACGCACTATACTACGCGCCGAAGAACAGGGATTTCACGGCTCCGGCAGCGGAGCTTCCGCCGCTCATCACCCTGAGTCATGGCGGACCCACTTCGGCCACGACAGCCGCCCTCCGCTACTCGATTCAGTTCTGGACCAGCCGGGGCATCGCAGTGGTGGACGTAAACTACGGCGGCTCGGTCGGCTACGGCCGCCAGTACCGCCGCCGGCTGAATGGACAATGGGGCGTGGTCGATGTCGACGACTGCTGCAATGCCGCTTTGTTCCTCGCCAGGAGGGGTCTCGCCGACCGGGATCGCCTCATCATCAAGGGCGGCAGTGCTGGCGGCTACACCACATTTGCCTGCCTCACGTTTCGAAATGACGTATTCCGCGCCGGTGCAGGCCACTTCGGGGTTGCAGATCTGGAGATTTTCACCAGGGATACGCACAAGTTCGAGTCTCAATACCTCAGCACGCTCGTAGGTCCGTACCCGGAGCGCAAAGACCTCTACCTCGCGCGTTCTCCCATCAACTTTGTGGACAATCTCCAGTGCCCGCTGATCCTTTTCCACGGTGACGAGGACAAGATCGTCCCTCCCGGCCAATCACAGATGATGTTCGACGCCGTGCGCCTCAAGGGCCTGCCCACCGCCTACCTGCTGTTCCCTGGCGAGCAGCATGGTTTCCGCCAGGCCGCGACGGTGAGGCGCGCCCACGAGGCCGAGCTGTTTTTCTTTTCGAGGATCTTCGAGTTCGAGCCGGCCGAGGCCATCGAGCCCGTCGCCATCGAGAACCTGCCAGCCGGCGTCTGATCGGGATCAGCTGAAAAACTCTGGTTCGGAGGGTCCGACCGCCGGCGTCGTCCTCGGGCGGGCTCTCAGCGCAACTGGCGGATCTGGGGCACCTTGCGATGGATGAGGATCGCAAGCAGCAGGCTCACCAGCGCGAAGATGCTCATCGCATAGCTCAGCCCTATCCTCTCGGAGAGCGCCCCCACCGCAAGATTCCCGAATGGCGCAAAGCCAAAGAAGGTCAGCGTATAGAGTGCCATGGTGCGGCCTCTGAGCCTGTCAGCAACGCGCGTCTGCAGGAGAGTGTTGATCATGGTGAACTGGGACATGAAACCAAAACCTAATCCGAACGCCAGGATCAGACTGAGGGGCAAGTAGCTGGTAAAGCTGAAGGCCGCCAGAACAAGAGGGAAACCCATGCTGGCGCGCAGCAGCCATTCGCCTCGGGACAGCTTGCCGCGGTGGGTCGCGATCAGCAGGGCGCCGGTCACCGCTCCCACGCCGGTGGCCGCGGTCACCCAACCGAAGACCATCGGCCCTTGGTGCAGCACGCGCTCCACGAACGCCGGCAGCAGTGTTGCGTATGACACCCCAAAGACGCTGAAGCACAGCGACAGCAAGAGCAGACCGCCCAGCACGGGCTCGCCGCCAAGGTATTGAACGCCCTGCCACAGCTGTCCCAACGGCGACTCCGCCGACCCGGCCCCGGTACGGTCCTCCAATTTCATGGCCGCCAAGCCCAGGAGCACCGCCAGGAACGATAGGCCGTTGATTGTGAAGCACCACGCGGCGCCAACTGCCGCCAGCAGCAATCCCCCGAGCGCCGGTCCGATCACCCGTGCGCTGTTGAACATCAATGAATTCAATGCGATCGCATTGGGCAAGTCCTGACGCCCAACCAATTCGACCACAAAGGATTGCCGTGCCGGGGCGTCAAACGCGTTCACGAATCCGAGCCCGGCCGCCAGTAGCACGATGTGCCATTCCCGCACCACACCCGCGAAAACCAGCGCAGCCAGGGTGAACGCCAGCAGCATGGCGCCCGACTGGGTCAGCAGCAGCAATCTGCGCTTCGGCATTCGGTCTACCACCACTCCCCCCCACGGAGTGACCAGCAGCGACGGGATGGCCGCCGCAAATCCAACGATCCCTAACGTGAGTTCGGAATGGCTCAGCTGATACACCAGCCAGCCCTGCGCGATGACCTGCATCCATGTGCCCGCGTTGGAGACCAACTGGCCGCCGAAGTACAGCTGGTAGTTGCGGTGGCGCAGCGCGGCAAACGGACTGGCGGCCTGCACTGCAGGCTCGCCGACGGAAGCGATGGCACTGGGCGTGGACTTCGAATTCATGCTCGGGTGGCTTCCCCGATCACCGGGCCTGCATCGGAAGTGCAGGCTGGCGCTGCAAGCATGCTACAGCGATTCACTTCATGCCCCGGGCCGTTCATCATACTTGCCGCATCGCGCGGCCTTTCGCTGGCGCTCGTGCCGTGCAGATTGAACATCCGCCTCCAGGGTTAACACAAAGCCTCCGCCCGCAAATCGAGGCGGAGGCTTCTCCGATCATTGGAATCCCGCGTCAGGGCTGCTGTATCTCGGCCGCGCGGTAGGTGTTCTTCATCAGCATGGCGATGGTCATCGGTCCTACTCCACCCGGCACGGGTGTGATGAAGCCCGCCACATCCTTCACCTCATCGAAGTTGACGTCCCCCACCAGCCGATAGCCGCTCTTTTTGCTGGGATCCGGCTTCGAATTGATGCCGACATCGATGACCGCCGCCCCGGGTTTCACCCAGTCGCCGCGCACGTACTCCATCTTTCCGATGGCCGCGATCAGGATATCCGCCTGGCGCACCACGCCCGCGATGTCGCGTGTCTTGGAATGGCACACCGTCACCGTGGCATTCTTGCCGATCAGCAGCAAAGCCGCCGGCATGCCCACGATGTTCGAGCGGCCCAGGACGACCGCGTTGGCGCCCTCGATCTTGACACCCGCCTTCTCGAGCAGGTAGATGCAGCCATATGGTGTGCACGGCACGAACAGCGGTTCGCGGCCTTTCTGCGCCAGCCGGCCGATGTTGATGGGCGAGAATCCATCCACATCCTTCTCAATGCTGATCAACTGCAGCACGCGTTCTTCGTCGAGGTGCGAGGGCAGGGGAAGCTGCACCAGGATGCCATTTACGCCCTTGTCGGCGTTCAGCTTCTTGATCAGCGCCTCCAGCTCTTCCTGGGTGGTCTCAGCCGGTAAGTGATGGCTGATCGATCCCATCCCCAACTCCTCGCATGCTTTGCCTTTGGCGCGCACGTACGTCTGCGAGTCGACGCGGTCCCCCACCAGCACGGCCGCCAAAGTCGGCTTCGACTTGCCGGCCGCCAGCCTCTTCGCCACCAGGCCGGCCACATCATCGCGCACCTGTTGGGCGATCAGCTTCCCATCGATCAGCTGGGCCGAGGCGGTCTTCTCCGGTTGAGCTGCCATTTTTCCTGCTCCTTGGTGAGTATGTGAATTGATACACAAAGATTATACAGGTAGTCCCCCGGTGGCAGAAGTGACACTCATCCCGTTTTGGTGATTATGCCGAGAAGCCCGTCGCCGGCATCGTCCCCTAGCGCTACCTCGTCGATCTCATTCCATCGGTTCACCGCTGCCTCGGCCTTCACACGGATGTAGTTGTCCGTCAGGCCAGAGAGCTGCCAGGTCCCCTCCCCCGCCCGCGTGGCGGACTCCCACAGCACCGTTCGCTTCTGCCCCGCGTGCCTTAGGCGGAATGCGCGCGCCGCCTCGTCGAAGGCCGCCATGTACATCCGATTCCGGCGGCGGCGCTCCTCCACGGGGACCTGATCGCGCATCCCCCTCGCGGCCGTTCCCGTCATCGGCGAGAACGTGAACGCATGCCCGCCGGCGAATTGCATATCGCGCACAAAATCCAACGAATCGCAAAACTCACGTTCGGTCTCGGCTGGAAACCCCGCGATCACATCGGTAGTGACCGCTGCATCGGGCACGACCTCTCGAGCAGCGGCAACCAGTGCCTTGAATGCTGCCGGCGTGGTCCTGCGCGCCATGCGCCTCAGTGTGGCGGCGCAGCCACTCTGCAGCGGCAGGTGGAAGTGCCTGCACAACCGCTGATCCTCCCAGAGCTCGAAGAATCCGGCATCCAGATCCCACGGCTCCAGGGATGACAGCCGCACGCGCCGCGCATCGGTCTCCCGCAGAATGCCCCGCACAAGATCTTTGACGTGCAATCTCAGGTCCTGTCCCCAGGAACCCAGGTGCACTCCGGTCAGGACGATCTCCTTTGTTCCGCCGCGCAGCGCCGCCTGCACATCCGCCACGATTTCAGTCAATGAACGGCTGCGGCTTTCGCCGCGGGCGATCGTGGTCACGCAGAACGTGCAGTGATTATTGCATCCGTCCTGCACTTTGATGAAAGCGCGTGTGCGTCTGCGCCTTCCGGGCAGCGGCACGCGCCTCGCGGGCTCCGCCTCGAATGCCTGCGCGGGGATCTGGAGCACGTCGCCAACCAGGCGATCCTTCAGCTCGTTCGGCACAACGCCTCGCACACGCGGCAGGTCGGCGGCTTGCCCCGGCCGCAGTGTCGCCCAGCAGCCGGTCGCCACGATCTCGGCCTTCCCCAGGCGGCCCAGCCGTCGTATCTTGCTGCGAGAGTCCGAGGCTGCCTCCGCCGTCACAGAGCACGTGTTGACAACAGCGATGTCCGCGAATTCAGCCGCCTCCACGATCTCATGTCCGGCGGCACGAAACTGGCGCGCCATGCTCTCGACCTCGGCCTGGTTAAGGCGGCAGCCGATCGTATCCAGATAGACTCTCATGTTTGCGGGGTACACCGGCAGCCCGCCTGGACCAGCGGGCGCCGCATGCGATCCCTGAACTCAGGGCTGAAGCACAACGAAATTGTCGAACACGATGTCTGCGCCGGGCTCATCGAACGTTCCCGCCAGGACCCCCGCTTCTCCGTGCGTCAGGGTCTGATCCTGCACCCCTGCCACCCGGACACCGTTCACGTAGCCAGAGAGGGCACTGCCGCTGCAATCCAGGCGCAGGTGATTGATCGCCGTCCCCGTGATGATGGCCTCACTCGGTTGCATGCTGGATTGGCCGAGTAGCGCCGCCTGGCCTCCGGTGAAGATCCCCAGACCATAGTAACCGTCGCTGCCGATGATGAAGAAGTAGTGGCTCGTACCGTCCGCCCGGCAGACCAGCCCGATCCGGTTCGCGTCCGGTCCTCCAAGTTTGCCCGCGTCCACTTCCAGGCGGGCATCGCGGAAATCCCGCTCCGGCGTCGACCACACATTCGCTTCCGGCGCGGTCACCAGGATTCGGTACCCGCCGCCATCGTAGTCCATGATCCCCCCATCGTTCTGCACGCGCTTCCATCCCGTTGCCGACGACGCGAAGTCGTCCCGGTACAGCACGCTGCCCGAGGGCACTGCCGGTGATGCCGCCTCGGAAAACGGTATTACGCAGCCCGCCAGGGCCGTTGCCGTCACAATGATCAGCAGGGATGATCGCATCGCGGCATTCTATCATACGCGTTCATCGGCCTTGCTGATCTATGCATGTCGAGAGCGTCGCGATGATTCGAAGTGGCTGCCGGCGTCTCAGGCCGCGCGCAGCCTACCTCGACCGCGCTATGGCTTAGGGAAGTACGCGTTCAGCATCTGCGCTGCAACCTGCCCCACCGCACCGTCGCCATCGATGCGCACGGCTTCGTTCCAGTGCTCCAATGCCAGATTGTTCTGTCCCCAGCGGAGGTATGTCGTCCCCAGATGCAAGTGAGCCGGGGCAAAGTCCGGCGCCTCCTCCAGCGCTTGCAGCAGCGACTGCTCGGCCTTTGTTAGATACCCAGCCTGCGAGTAGGTCCAGCCCAGGGCATCCAGGGCGTGGGGATCCCCGGGCGCCAGCTCGACTGCTTTCAGGCCGGCCGCCACGCCCAGGTCCAGCACCTGCACTCCATTGTCTGCGCAGAAAAGCGCCAGTACCCTCCAGTAGGTGGACTCCAGCGGCGCCAACTCCACTGCATTCTGATAGGCGTCCAGCGCCGCAACCAGATCGCCGCTGGCGGCCTGAGCCTCCCCGACCAGGGACTGAAGTCCGGCATTCCCCGGCTCCAGTTGCGCTGCCCGTGAGTATTCGGCAAGGGACAACCCCAGGTTCCCCTGGCGCCGCCAGTACAGGCCACGCAGCGTGTGGACCACGCTGCTGTCCCATCCCAGTGACAGGGCGGCATCCAGGTCGGCGCGCCCGTCCTGATCCAGGTGCTGCAGCGCTTCCCCCAGCCAGGCTCTTGCTTCTGCATTGCCCGCGTCGGCTTCCGCGGCATGCCTGAATGCCTGGGCAGCAAGCGCCCACTCTTCCACCAGTCCGAGGCTGCGGCCGATCAGCACCATGCGTTTGGCGGCATCACGTTCGCCTGACGCCGCGTGAAGCGCCGCCTTCAAGGTCGATCCAGCAGTGGCGACTTCAGGGTTCAGGGCTGTCGCCGCATCCAGAGCGTTCCCGGCGCCCTCGGCGTCCGAAAGCATCAGCAGAAGACCCAGTCGGTAGCGCGCCGCCGCATCGTCCGCAAGTTCGAGCCGCTGCATCAACGCATCCTTCTCGGCCTCGTACTCCCCCA
>JAZDHO010000138.1:0-7453 GCA_043805815.1 Chloroflexota bacterium | reverse complement strand
CCGCTGGGTTTTCTGAGCGGCCTGTTCCTGTGGACATTCGCTGAGTACACACTTCACCGCTTTCTGTTTCACTTCAAGCCCCGGAGCCCCGCTCAGGAACGCATCTTCTTCCTGTTCCACGGCATCCACCATGCCCAGCCGCAGGTGAAAACCCGCCTGGTGATGCCGTTGCCGCTCAGCATCCCGATGGCGGCCGTTCTGTTCGGACTTGTCCACCTGATCGTGGCGGTCCTGATCAGGGCCCCACACTGGGTGGCGCCGCTGATGTCCGGCTTCCTGATCGGGTACCTGGTCTACGACCTGACCCACTACGCCACCCACCACTTACCCATGCGCTCGGCGTTGGCCAAGTACCTCAAGCGCTATCACATGCAGCATCACTACAAGGATCCGAACACCCGATTCGGCGTCAGCTCCCCGGCCTGGGATTGGGTTTTTGGGACGCAGGGAGCTGAGTGAGAGCGGCGCCGCCGAGGCGCCGGCTGCCGGATGCAGGTCACCTTCATCAAACCGACGCTGGGCTGCCTTCAGGACGGTGGGCGGTTCGTTGATGAGGGCCGCATGGAGCCGCTCTCCCTTGGGCTCCTTGCGGGACTGACACCGCCGGGCGTGGACTGCCGGCTGTTCGACGATCGCATCGACGAGATCGACTACGACGATCCGACCGACTTGGTGGCGATCAATGTCGAGGCGTTCACTGCGCGCCGAGCCTACGAGATCGCTGCTGAGTATCGCCGGCGTCGCGTGCCGGTGGTGATGGGCGGGATGCACGCAACGCTCATCCCCGACGAGGTGGCACTGCACGCAGACGCGGTCTACACGGGTGACGCCGAGGACCTCTGGCCGCAGGTCGTGGCGGATGCGCATGCTGGGCGCCTGCGGCCGCGCTACGACGGAGCGATCGGGATTCCCCAGCGGGGTGCCAGGCCGCGGCGCGATCTGTTTGCCGGCAAGGGATACCTGCCGATAAGCCTGCTGCAATTTGGCCGGGGCTGCCGCCACCGCTGCGAGTTCTGCGCCGTCGGCGAGTACTTCGACCATCGCCAGTACACGCGGCCCGTCGCCGAGGTGGTGGCCGAGATCACCGCGCAGCCCCGCCGTGAGCTCTTCTTCGTGGATGACAACTTCATCGCCAACCCCGCGGCAGCAAAAGAGCTGCTGCGTGCGCTGATCCCTCTCAAGGTCCACTGGGTCTCCCAGGCCAGCATCGAGCAAACGCGGGACCCCGAACTGATGCGGCTGTTCGTCGAGAGCGGCTGTCTCGGAAATGTCATCGGTTTTGAGAGCCTGGACATCGAGAACTTGCGCCAGATGCGCAAGACCGCGAACCTGCCCGCCTTCGACGGATATGCCGAGGCAGTCGCCACGCTGCGTGATCATCACCTCCAGACGTGGGTGGCCTTCGCCCTCGGATACGACCACGACACCGTGGACTCGATCCTGGCGACCTGCGAATGGGGGATCTCCAATCACTTCACGTTTGCGGCATTCAACGTGCTGATGCCCTATCCCTCGACTTCCCTGTATAAGCGCCTCGAGGCCGAGGGACGGCTGCTGTATGACGGGCGCTGGTGGCTGCACCCTGACTACCGCTTCAACCACGCGGCCTTCCGCCCGACGCAGATGACGCCCGACGAGTTGACCGAGGCAGCCTGGGAATGCCGACAGCGATGGAGCAGCCACCGTTCGATCGCCCGGCGCGCCTTGGACTTGCGCACCAATCTCGCCTCGCCGTTTCGGTTTGCCTTGTACTGCGCTTACAATCCGCTCTTCCGCCGCGAAGCGTTCAAGCGGCAAGGCATGCGCCTGGGCATCCAATGAACGGGCAGACGGGCTTCGATCTTCACTGGGCAACGCCCGAGGATGAGCCCGAGATCCGTGCACTTGTGGGGTCCGTGGCAATGCCCGGGGCCGTTTCCGTGCGGTTCGCGCGCGAGCCGGATTACTTCCTCGGCGCCAGCATCATGGGGGATGCATGTGATGTCCTGGTGGCGCGTCACCTGCCGGATGGACGGCTGGCCGGGATCGCTTGCCGGGCGGAGCGCCGCGCCTATGTAAACGGCCGTGAAACACAGCTCGGATACATCGGGCAGATCCGTGTGGCACCCAGGTTTCGTGGGAACTGGCTTGTTCACCGCGGCGCGCAGTGGTTCAAGGAGGCGAGCGCTCCTGAGCTGCTCCACTTCGGCGTCATCGCCCGCGAGAACCCGCGCGCCCGCCAACTGCTCACTGGGGGGCGCCTGCCGGGAGGGCTGCATATCAGGCGTGTGTGCGGCTTGACCACGTACGCGATCGTCTTGCGGGAGCAGAGGCACCCCCGCACGCCGGGCGTGCATGCTCAGCCGGCGTCGCCGGAGCAACTGGCCGAAGTGGTTGAGTTCCTCCGCCGGCATGGTTCGCGCCGGCAGTTCTTCCCCGCGTACACCCTCCCGGACTTCAATGGCGGCCTCAGGATGCGCGGCCTTGCGCCAGCGGACATCATGGTCGCACGTCGGGAGGGCGCCGTGGCGGGCGTGATGGCTGCCTGGGACCAGGCGGCCTACAAGCAAGATGTTGTCGAAAGCTACGGGCCGGCGCTGCGCCGCCTGCGCCCCGCCTACGATCTGGGGGCCAGGCTGTTCGGGGTTCCGCGCCTTACTCGGCCTGGGCAGACGATACCGCTGGCGTTCGCCGCGTGTGTGTGCGTGGTCAATGACGACCTTGTCGTGATGCGGGCGCTGCTCGCTGCGTGTGCGCGCAGCGCGCGGGCCCGCGGGAAGGCCTTCCTGATGCTTGGTCTGGCGGACAGCGATCCGCTGCTCGCCGCGGGCCGCGGCACCCTGCACGTCACATATCACAGCGACCTGTACGCGGCCGCGTGGTCAAGTGAGCCGCTCTCTCAGCTGGACGGGCGGATCCCATACATCGAGATCGCAGCGCTGTAATCGGCCGGTTCGTGACAGAAGGGACGGAGCGCATGCAGGAGCATCGACTCACACGCTGGGAAGCTACATCGCTCATGGTCGGCGCGGGCGTTGGAGCGGGCATCATGGCAGTGCCGTTCCTCGCAGAGCGCGTCGGCCTGGTGGGCCTTGCGCTCATCCTGCCCATTGCATGGGCGGCGAGTGCGCTGATTCACTTGATGCTGGCCGAGGTGCTGTTCCGCACGGGACGCGACCTGCAGATCGTGGAGCTGATGCGGCTGTATGTGCTGCGCGGCCGCATCGGACAGTGGCTCCTGTGGATCGTCTTTGCCTTGCTTAGCGTCGCTTTTCTGGCCAACCTCGCCGCGTATGTCTCGGGCGCGGGGGCGATCGTGGCTGACCTGGTGGGGATCAACCGGCGAATATCCGAGTTCGTCATATACGCGATCTCGGCGGGCGTCGTGTTCTACGGCCTCAGGGCGGTTGGCATCGCCGAGCGGTTCGGGGCCCTGGCCCTGTTTGGACTCATCATCGCAATAGGAGTCGGCGCGCTTTCGGTGCCGTTCCATGCGCCACTCGGCCTTTCCGGCTCAACGGCGCACTGGCTTGCGCTCTACGGGATGGTTATGTACGCGTTATGGACCTTCTACAGCGTACCACAGGTGGTGCAGGGCCTTGGCTCCGACCGGCGCGGTGCGGTCCGCGCCATCCTCGTCGGATTGGGAATAAATGGCGTGCTCACGGCCATCGTGGCACTGATCGCCTTGGGGATCTCCGCCGAGGTCACCGAAGTGGCGATCATCGGCATCAGCGCCCGGCTGGGCGCGTGGGCCGGCATCGCCGGTTCGCTGTTCATCGTGTTCGCAATGGTCACCAGCTACTGGTCGGTGTCCCTTGCACTTGCGGACATTCTGCGTGAGAGGACGAACATCGCACGGGGGCTTGCCTGGCTGCTGGCCACGCTCCCATCGCTTCTGATCTTGTGGATTGGGGCCTGGCAGTTCCTCGAGTGGCTGAGGTTGGCCGCCGGCGCGACCGCGCTGGTCGTGGCGCTCATCACCATCCCCATGTACCGTCAAGCCCGGCGGACCGGACTGATCAGCGACCCCGGCTGGAGCCTCGGTCGCTGGGGCAGTCCCCTCATCCTGGCCCTGATGCTGTTGGCGCTTATCCTCATGGCCGTCGGGTCGCTGGTGGCGGTGGTATAGGTAAGACGCAGGAGGCTGACACACAACATCCCCAGTCGCCCAGTTGACCAGACCTCCCTTTGCTCGTACAATACTTGTCGGTATGTACGTGCCCAACCACCAGTTTGCGGGCTTTTTCCGGCCAGATCATGATCCTCCGTTTGGTCCTGTCTACGCGTCCGAATAGCTTAGAGTTCCCGAGTGCCACCAGTCCGGAGGATAATTCCATGCCCACCCCCATCGTTTCCAAGCGTGCCCCTGTCTACGCTGACGTTCCCACTGAGAAGTGGAACGACTGGCGCTGGCAACTGAGCAACCGCCTTAATTCCGTGGAGGAGATCGAGCGCATCCTGGCGCTCACACCTTCGGAACGCAAGGCGCTCCAGACCAGCGGGCTGTTCCGCGTCGATATCACCCCATACTTCATCTCGCTCATCGACCCGACCGATCCGTCCGACCCCGTCCGCCAGCAGATCGTCCCGACCGATGCCGAGATCGCGCCCTTCACGGGTATGATGGAGGACTCGCTCGCCGAGGACCGACATTCGCCCGTTCCCGGGCTGGTCCATCGCTATCCCGACCGCGTGCTGATGCTTGTCACTACCCAGTGCGCCTCTTACTGCCGCTACTGCACCCGCTCGCGCATCGTGGGCGATCCGGGGCAGACCTTCAGCCGCAAGGAGTTCGAGATGCAGTTGGAGTACCTGCGCAACACCCCGCAGGTGCGCGACGTGCTGCTCTCTGGCGGCGACCCGCTCGTGCTGGCGCCCAAGATCCTGGAGGAGATCCTCACCCGGCTGCGCGAGATCCCGCACATTGAGATCGTGCGCATCGGGTCGCGCGTGCCCGTCTTCATGCCCATGCGCGTCACACAGGAACTGTGCGACATGCTGGGGCGCTTCCATCCGTTGTGGCTCAATATCCATGTGAACCATCCGGTGGAGATCACGGCCGAGCTGGCCGAGGCCTGCGATCGGATGTCTCGCGCCGGCATCCCGCTTGGCAACCAATCAGTGTTGCTGGCGGGAATTAATGACTGCGTGCATATCCAGCGGGAGCTGGTGCAGAAACTGACTCGCATCCGCGTGCGACCATACTATTTGTATCAGTGCGACCTGGTCGAGGGCGCAGGGCACTTCCGCACGCCCGTGTCCAAGGGCATCGAGATCATGGAGGGATTGCGCGGCCATACCTCCGGGTATGCCGTGCCGCAGTTCATCGTGGATGCGCCCGGCGGCGGCGGCAAGATCCCGCTCATGCCCAACTATGCGCTGAGTGAGTCTGACCACAAGGTGATCCTGCGGAACTACGAGGGCTACGTCACGACCTACGAGGAGTCCACCGAGTACACTCCGCACGATCCGAGGACCTGCAAGTTCTGCCAGAACAAGCGGCCCGAACCCGGTCAGACCGGTCTGACCGGCCTGCTCGACGGTGAGGACATGTTCATCAAGCCGCTGGGTTTCGATGAGGTCCACGACCGCCACGGTATCCAGCATCGGCTGAAGGACGAACGCAAGTGGCAGCCGCTGGGTATCGGCGCGCCTCGCGACGAGTCCAATCCGAAGTAAGATTAGGGGTGCGCCGGACTGCGCACGGTAATTCGAAAGTGAAGGAGAACCCAATGACAAAGATCGAGACGGCCCCCCATGCCTCCCGGACCCTGATGCTGGCGGTGGTGGGGGCAGCCATGCTCCTCGGCGCCTGTGCGCCGGGCATGACGCCGGAGCAGATCCAGGCGTTGGTGAAGGAATCGGTGGCGCAGACGGTTGAGGCGCAAAACAAGATGGGCACCGCGGTGGCGCAAACCGTGGAGGCCATGTCGCCGCCCTCTACCGCCACTCCCTTGCCCACGCTGGCATTGCTGAACCTGCCGACACTGACGCCCATCGTCCCGACCGTCACGCCGTTCGTGCTCTCCGGCGGGGGCGGAGGCTCAAGCGCAAAGGTGCGGGACTACGCCTGCAGTTTCACCGAGGTCAAGCCGCTCTACAACGTCTTCAAGCCGACCGATTACATCGACATCGTGTGGATCATCACCAACACCGGTAAGAAGACCTGGCCCAGCGCGCTCGACCTCGACTTTGTGGGCGGCACCAAGTTCAGCCCCTACACCGGCGAAGAACTGCCTCCGCTCGAGAGCGGCGAGCGGGTCACGATTTCCTTCGAGGGCAATGCCCCGTCCGAGCCCGGCTACTACCATATGAATTTCAAGGTGCAGGGGGGGCTGTGCTTCCCCTTCATCGACATTCAGGTAATCAAGCCGCCGGGACAAGGCTAATAGGCTCAAGCTCCCAGGAGAGCGCGCCTTCCTGTGGGAGCAGCCCGGAGAGTCAGCCTTCCCCTTCTGTTTTCTCCATCGCAGGCTGGCTTCACCGCTGACTGAGGAGGAGCACACGAGGCTCAACGGGGCAGTTGCACAGCTTGCGGGACTGTTGGCCATCGCGGCGATGAGTTGTGACGTCGCGTTCGTTTTGCCCGCGGGACCCGTCTTCCCGACCGCCGCGCCCGGCGTAGTCGAGACGATCGTTGCGGGCACGGCCGGCGCCGCCCAGACTCAGACCGCGGCCCTCATGCGCCCGACATCTTCGCCCACCCTCACGCCGACGGCAACGCGCACCCCCTCGCTCACGCCGACCTTCACGCCCACGTTCGTCTTCCGGCTCCGGTCGGCCACGCCGGCGAAGACCTCCACCCCTACCCTGGCTCCCGGTTTGATCTCCGGCGAGTACAGTTGCAAACTCCTGGATCAGGATCCGGCCGACGGCTCGAAGCTGGACGCCAAGGTGGACTTCGACGCCGTCTGGGAAGTGCGCAACACCGGATCGGCGACCTGGGACGAGAACAATATCGACTTCGCCTTCTTCAACGGAGACAAGCTGCACGAGCAGTCCGTCTACGATCTCAACAAGAGCGTGAAGTCGGGCGAGTCGATCAACTTGATCGTCGACATGGTCGCGCCGAAGGATGCAGGCAAGTACCGGACGGTGTGGTCGCTGCGCCGCGGCAACGATGACTTCTGCCGTGTCACTCTTACGATCAACGTGAAGTGAAGCGCATCTGCATCACGTGGAAATCAAGAAGGCGGCCGAATGGCCGCCTTCTCTCTTTTGTTCAGGCAGACTATGCCGTCGGAGGCATGGGTCCCGCCACGTCCGCCGGGACCCCCTTCTTGCGCAGCGTGAGGAAACCCACCACGATTGGGATGACCAGGAAGATCACGCCCACGCACAATAGGGCGAAGGCAGTGGTCGATTCCATCGGTGCGGTGTTGGTGACACCCTGCCATTCGGTTGTCACCGGTGCGCCCGCGGCTGCGAGACCGCCGAAGAGGCACAAGAACAGGCCTGGGCAACCGCACAG
>JAZDHO010000137.1:0-2519 GCA_043805815.1 Chloroflexota bacterium | reverse complement strand
CTTGGCCACCAGGCCATTCTTGCAGGCGAAGGTGAGAGACAGGCACGGCCCCTCCGGGTCGATCGCGATCTGGGTGCAGGGCATTTCCGGGGAGCCGGGTGTGCAGGTCACGTCCCCAACGATCAGCACCGGACCGATTGGTGCTGCGTCGGGTGCGCCACCGGCCCAGTCAATCCCAGGTTGGGCGTTGTTCACCCAGCCGGAGACAACCGGCACACCGTTGGCGTCACGTGAGACGTGCATCCCGAAAGATTCATTGCCAAGGTGCCACTGCCCCTCGGCCAGCTTTTTCACAAAGGCGGTAGAACCATTCATCGTGTTGATACCTCCTTTTATCTAATTTTCATTTGCCGATATCGATGATCATACATCTTCGGTAGAACCTGTGAAGCCGAAAGTGAAGCGGCGGGGCGCGACACTCCAAAAGCCTAGCGGGTGTAATTCCATACGAGCAGTACCATTTCATCTGAGCTAATCTTGACAAGGTCCGTGCCATTCCAGTTCTGGTCCGCGACTATGCCATTGTGAAATCGATAAATAGCTTCGGGCCGGACGGTCGCTCCTCTCACACCGTTGACGTTTCGCGAGTTTAGGTGGATACCCACCTCTCCACTGACCCCATGGTTGAAGAGGGCGACCATGAAGGAGCTGTCGCTGCGAAAACCCACCCAGTTGACCTGCCCATGGGTTGGCAGGATTGGCCGAATGCCGCCCTGAGGCGCCCAGGCGCGAGCCTTGCGGCCCAGAACTGTCCCCATCAACGAGTCTTCGTTGACCTCAATGGCCCCTTGCGCCCGCCGATTGACCTCCTTGATGAGCCACACCAAGGCCAAGGCGCCGACTTGCGCGATAGTCCAATCGTTCCACCAACTCTCGGGGTGCGGACCCACGATGGGCGCGTTACCACCGTCCGGGATCCACACCATGGCGCCGCGATCGGGCTGATACCACCAGCCTATCGCTTTCGGGATCATTGCGAAGGGTTGCCAGAAGTCATCCCCACTGGCTTGCCAGGCAGTCCACGCGGCGAGCGCCATTATCGGGTTGCAATAACTCGCCGGAGGCCAACCCGTCTGCTCGGCGACAAGTCCGGCGGAATTGTTTGGCTCGCGGCATTCGATTTGGCGCGTGAAGACCCACTGGACCGCATCCTTAGCCGTATCGATTGCGAGTTGTCTATCTCCCATTTCGACAAAGGTTAACGCCGCTACTGCGGCGGCATATCCTTCCCGGGTACCTGGTCCCCCATCTTCCCAGTAGCCATGATGGTGATGGGTCGCAATGAACGCACCTGCAAACCAACTTTTGCCGTTCTCGGCGGCTTCCAGGTACTTTTTCACCGCAGTTTCCTGCCCCAGGCGCCATAGGGCGCGAATGTTCCAGATCGCGCCTGAACTGGGTGAGGCTTTCGACTTGAGGTCTCCTCCCATCTCAACTTGGTCCAGCAGCGGCTTGCCTGTCAGGTCGTGCCCATAAGGCCATCCCCCATCAGGCAACTGTGTCTTGAGGAGCCAAGCGGCAGCCTCGTCGATGGCTTCATCCAATTCCTGGTTTCGTTCTCCGCTCACCGCTCGGTAGTAGAGAAGAGTCCATAGAGCAGCACCCGTTGACTGGCTGGTCAGGATGGCCGTATTGGCTTGCGTCGAACCCACTTTCTCGAAGCTCGGCTTTTCTCCGTTATAAAATCGCTGCTCAGAGAAAAAAGCACCGCGGGCGGGCCCTTGCTGCATCCGAACCCCGGATCGACACAGCCAGTGAATGATGCTGCGACAGCGCTCTCGCGCCAGGTCATCCTCGCTCATAACATAGCGGGCCCAGTAGCAGGGGACCGAGTACGTTGCACCATAAAACGCGAAGGCAGTGAAGCCCTTGGTCAACAAGTAGAACGCGTCAACGACGGGCCAGGACCTCACGGTTCCGAGCGTGGGCTCCCAAACGTCATCCCCTAAGACCATATAGCGAGAAATCCCATACTGAATCTCGCTCACCGGCACGGTTTGAGGCTGCTCCCTAAAGGCATATATCTCCCGAATGGCAAAGCGGTAAGCTTCCCACCAATCACCGGAAACTGCCGTCAACAGAACGGGCACCGGTTCAGGCCCCAGCAGCAGTTCGCTTTGCGCCGCTTCCTGACGAAAGCCGAGCTTGCCGTGGTCGGTCCCTGGAACCAAGCACAAGGTCATGCCTTCCGCGCTCAAAGCTGCCAGCCGCGTCTGGACGCTTGCGGCGTTGACCATGAGGGTAACAGGCTGCTCGCTCCATACGTACGCTGGCATATATACCGCTCCTCCTAAGATCTTAGTTCATATTACAGACAGAGAGGATGGCTTGTTTTAGCTTTTCCTCATCTTTCATGCAGGCTGTCAACGCCTGATCCAGGTTGGGGAGAGTCTCGAAGAATTCATTGTGGGTCACATTATTCCGTACCCACTGCCAGAGATGCTCAATAGGGTTCAACTCTGGAGAATAGGGAGGTAACTTCCATAATTCAATATGGGGGGCCGGGGAAGATACCTTGT
>JAZDHO010000136.1:0-2473 GCA_043805815.1 Chloroflexota bacterium | reverse complement strand
GGTATAGCAAAAACAATCCAAGACCTCGCGGCCATCGGCCAGTTGGCGCACGCGCAACCGGTTTTGGCGTTGGTCGAGGTAGAAGCCGGTCTTGTGGCCGGTGGCGATGTTGACGAGGAATTCCGGGCCGTTTTCGTGGATTGTGATTCGTGTTTCGTGAAGCGCGCCGCGTAACGACCCCACGCGCGGCGGCAAGCCTTCCAGTTCGCGCACGTCCGCGTCGGAGCGTTCGTAGATGTCTTTCAAACCGGTCAGTTCGAGAAGCAGATCGGCGATGGTTTTGCGCCAGTATTCCGCCCCGGCCGCCAGGAATTGGACGACGAGCGTATCAGCGTAGCGATCCACGATCAGGCCGGGCAGGCCGTCAGACTCGGCGTGAACCAGGCGCAATGCGTCCGTGTCACGGGAGACGTTCAACGTATGACGTGTGGCGAGTGACGAGTGAAGCCGTCGGCGGAAAAAATCCGCGTCCACTGCCTCGACCGGGTCGAAGGTCCAGGCGCGGGCGCGGATCTGCGAAAGGGGGCTGTAGGCGGCGCGGGCCAGGAAATCGCCTTTCGAGGAGAGCAGGTCCACGGTTCCGCCCGCCGCGGGATTCCCATCCACACGATCCACCGCGCCGGAAAAGATCCATGGATGACGGCGCAGGAGCGATCTCTCGCGTCCGGGTTTGAGCACCAGCGCAGGCATTACTTCCGCATGAAGCGCTCTACCTGATCGCCGATGACGATGTAGCGAAAGTCTTTGCCCTGGAAGACTTGTATGGCAGCCACAATGCCGTAGATCAAGAAGAACAGCCAGCCCAGACCGATCAGGCCCAATACACAGAAGGGAAAGGCAGTGGCGGCTATGAACGGCCATTCAGAACCTGATTCCATAATAGGGATCATGGGGAACATCAGGAAAAAGGAGAGGAAGTAGCAGCCCCAGCCCAGGAGGGTGGCGACGAACAAGGCAAGCTGGTAGGCTGCAGCCTGCAAAGCCTGGAGGTAGACAAAACGGGATTTGTCTTTCTGCGTGACCCAGATCATGATGGGGACGATGACGCCGATGTAAGGGATAAGTACTGAAATGTGTGGCAGCGCGCCCATGATGCGCTCGTCCTGGGTGGGGAGGGTAGGTTCGGGAGCATTCATATTCTTCTCCTTGGGATCGTCAAATGATGCCGATTTCCTTGCCGGCCTTCTCCATCACGTCCATGGCGTATTCGATCTCCTGCGGCTCGTGCGCGGCGGTGACCGTGGCGCGCAGCCGCGAGAGTCCCTCCGGCACGGCGGGGGAAACGACCGGCAGGACGAAAATGTCGTGATGCTGGGACTCGCGTGTCATGGCGAAGGCGCGCTCGTCGGTGCCGCACAGCACCGGTACGATGGCGGTGGAAGTCAGCAGGGTGTCGAAGCCGCGCTTCTTCAGGCCCTGGATGAACTGGTCGGCGTTGGCGCGGACTTTCTGGATGCGCCAGGGTTCGTCTAGGATGACTTTGAAGGCCTCGTTGGCAGCGCCGGCCTGGGCAGGGGGCAAGGCGGCCGAGAAGATGTAAGCGCGGCTGGTGTGACGCAGGTATTGGATGAGTTCTTTCTTGCCAGCCACGTAACCGCCAACCGACGGGATGGTTTTGCTCAGCGTGCCCATCTTGATGTCAATGCTATCCCACATCTCGAAGTGCTCCTCGATGCCGCGCCCGGTCTTGCCGAGCACGCCCAGCGAGTGGGCTTCGTCAATCATCAGCCAGGCGTTATATTTCTTGCACAATGCAACCATGCGCGGGAAGTCAATCACGTCGCCGTCCATGCTGAAGACGGCGTCCGCGACGACCAGCTTGGCGACGCCGTTTGGCACCTGCTGGAGACGGTGCTCCAGGTCGTCCATCTCATTGTGGCGGAAGCGGCGGAATTCCGCGCCGGACATCAGGCAGCCGTCCACGATGCTGGCATGGTTGAGCTTATCAGAGATGACGTAGTCACCGCGCCCCATAAGGGTCGAGATGACGGCCAGGTTGGTGGCGTAGCCGGAGGAATAGGTGATAGCGGCTTCGGCGTGCTTGAACTCGGCAATCGTCTCTTCCAACTCGTAATGCAGCTCGAGCGTGCCAGCCAGGGTGCGGACGCCGTGCGTGCCGGTGCCGTACTTGTCCACCGCCGCCTTGGCAGCCGCGTTAATGCGTGGGTGGCCGATCAGGCCGAGGTAACTGTATGAGGCGAACATGCCCATCTCGCGCCCGTTGACCAGCACGCGCGCCCCACCGCGCAGCTCGCTGATCGGCTGATTGTAGAAATACAGGTCATTCTCGCGCAGCATCTTTACACGGTCGCCCATGGCGCGAATGCGCCGGGTGACGGCATCATCTGTATTGTAAAAATCCATGACAGGCTGCTCCTAAAGAAATTTTGCGTAAGGTAGCCTCTCAACAAAATGGGGAGAGGGGGTTGCGAACGGGTGAAGCCTGTTCGCAACCCCCAACCTCCCCTGAATT
>JAZDHO010000135.1:0-13084 GCA_043805815.1 Chloroflexota bacterium | reverse complement strand
GGATTTGTCTTGGTGCTTGCGGCGTGGGCGATGCTGGCCCAACTGTTCTTCCTGGCGAACGTGCGCCTTCCGGACGGCATGATCGCATTCCTTGTGCACAGCGGTCGTCCGTTGCGCGTGATCTATGGGACGCTGTTGCTCGTCGTCGCCGCGACCTTCGTGCTGCCTGCGTGGGCAGTGATGCGGTCCGGGCGCGGGCTGCGGTTTGTGGGCCAAATGATCGAGCGCCTTGGGCTGCTGGCGATGTTCTACCTGGTCTTCGACGTTGTAGCGCTCGTCATCGTAGTGGTCCGCAATCTGTGAGGACCACCGCGTGACGAAGTCATCCCTCAGTCGACGTGACTTTCTAAAGCTGGGAAGCACGCTTCCAATAAGCATTGCCGGAACGGGGCTGATGCGCGCCCTCTCGCAGCCACCTTCGGCGTCAGGCACGCGCCAGAACGTTATCGTCGTGGTCTTCGATGCCTTCTCGGCCTACAACATCTCTTTGTACGGCTACGGCCGCGATACGATGCCGAATCTGGCGCGGCTGGCAGAACGGGCCATCGTCTATCACAACCATTCGGCCGGCAGCAATTTCACCACGCCGGGGACGGCCTCGCTGCTCACCGGAACGCTGCCCTGGACCCACCGCGCTCTCGGGCCCAATCATCAGGTGGACCAGCCCTTCGTGACGCGCAACCTGTTCACGGCCTTCAAGGATTACTACCGCCTGGCGTACACGCACAATGGATGGGCGAATACCCTCCTGAGGCAACTCGAGCGCCAGATGGACCAGCTCATTCCCCGCGGGGACCTGTTCCTGGGCTCGTACGAGACCTTCATTGAGAGCTTGTTCGGCAAGGACGACGACATCGCCACAGTAAGCTGGACCCGGGGGATGAAGATCGCCGACGAGGGTTTCGCCTATTCGCTCTTCCTGTCCAGGCTCTACGCGGTGCTGCAGCAGGGCAAGGTCGCCAATCTGCAAGCCGGCTTTCCGCGCGGCTTGCCATCCACCGGTTCGGACAACGCATTTCTCCTTGAAGACGCCATAGATTGGATCGGCGACCTGCTCACGACGATCCCCCAGCCCTTCGTCGGATATTTCCATTTCCTGCCGCCGCATCATCCGTACCGGACATCCGTTGAGTTCCTCGACCGCTTCCGCAACGACGGCTATGAACCCCCCTCCAAGCCCGAAAATGTATTCGCACGGCGCCGGGCCGGCGAAGACCCGCTGCGGGACCGCCAGGAGTACGATGAGTTCATCCTGTACGTCGACCGGGAATTCGCCCGTTTCTTCAATGCCCTCGAGTCGTCCAGACTGCTGGACAACACGTGGTTGGTGTTCACGTCGGACCACGGCGAGATGTTCGAGCGCGGCATCATCGGCCACAGCACCCACGTGCTCTACGAGCCGGTCGTGCGCGTCCCGCTGTTGATCTTCGAGCCAGGGCGCGCGCAGGGCATGGAGATCCGCGTGCCCACCAGCTCCGTCGACGTGCTGCCAACGCTCGCGCATGTCACAGGCCATTCCGTTCCCGACTGGAGCGAGGGCCTGATCCTGCCTCCCTTCGATTCTTCCACGCCGGATCCGCGGCGCGGGATCTACGTTGTGCGCGCGCACAACAACGAAGCCCAGCTGCCCCTCACGCAGGCCTCCGTCACGCTGACGCGCGGCGGCTACAAGCTGCACTACTACTTTGGGTATCAGCCCTATGGCATTGAAGACTTCACGCGGCTGTATGATATCGAAGCCGATCCCGAAGAACTGATCGACCTGAGCGGCACCTACAAGGACATTGCCGCCGAGTTGCTTGCGGAAGCGCGCTCGCGGATGAACGCGGCCGACCGGCCGTACTTGCCCGGGGCCTGAGGGGACTGCCCGGCAAGCGCCCGCAACCCAATAAACGAAAAGCCGCCCGGTGAGGGCGGCTTTTCGTTTGCTGCACGTGGATCACATCATGGTGGCGAAGTACTTCTTCCAGAAATACATAAACAGGGTCGCCAGGGCGACCGGGCCGAGGAAACCAACGAAGCCCTGGAAGAAGCCCGTCAGGATGCCTCCGATCGCGGGAATGGCACTGAGCGCACCGGCGACGGCGGCGAGCAGGAGGTATCGAATGCCGAAGCCTTTCAGGTCGTCCGTGTCCCGCCAGAACAGCCCGACGAAGACGCCGGCCAGGATCAGGAGCCAGGTGAGGATATTGTTTGCGAATCCAATGGCTCCGGCCACGCCTGCGACGAGGGCGCCGACCACGAACACCCACTTCCAGACGGTGCCCATGTCGGATGTGTCAGATGACTCCGACCTCTTTGGAGCTGCTTTCTTTGCTGGCATTTTGCTTTCATCTCCTCTCAGCTTATGACGGATCTACTACAGTATGGAAAACACCGCACCTTACGAGGCGTTGCTGCGTTTTCTTGGGTCTCTTCCCGAACTTGCCGGAGCCGACCCAGACCCATCTTGGCGTCCTTCTGACCCCTTTTGCCCTGCCTTGGAGCGCTCGATCATCGCCCGGAATCGATGCCCGCAGGAGCCGCAGTATAATCTGCCCGCCCTCATGCGAATACTCACCGTGCTCACGTACTATCGCCCGCATACCTCGGGCTTGACCATCTATGCGGAGCGTCTGGCGCGCGCGCTGGCCCGGCGCGGCCACCAGGTCACTGTCATGACCACGCAGTACGACTCCCGCTTGCCGCGCGCAGAACGCCTGGATGGGGTCGAGGTCCGCCGCGTCCCGGTTGCATTCCGCCTGAGCAAAGGCGTGATCGCGCCGACTTTCGGCCTGGTTGCCACGCGGCTGGTGTGGGACCACGATGTGGTGCAGATGCACCTGCCGCAGTTTGACGCGCCCGGCGTTGCCATGCGCGGCTGGCTGTTCGGCAAGCCGTCCGTGCTCACGTATCATTGCGACCTGCGCCTGCCGCCCGGCCTCCTCAATCATTTCGTCAACCTCGTCGTGAAGTGGCAGAACAACATGGCCGGCCTGCTCGCGGATCAGATCGTGACCTACACCCGGGACTACGCCGACCATTCGCGCTATCTCTCGCGCTACAGATCCAAACTGCGGACCATCCTCCCGCCCGTGCAGTTGCCGGCGGCCGCGCCGGGGGCGGCCGATGCCTTCTCCGTCGAGCACAGGACGGCGGAGCGGCGACCCGTGATCGGTATGGCGGCGCGCTTTGCCGCCGAGAAGGGCGTGGAGGTGCTGCTGGACGCCCTGCCTACCATCCAACTGCAGCACCCCGCCGCCCAGGTCCTCTTCGCCGGGCAGTCTGAGAATGTCATGGGTGAGCAGGCCTACGCCGACCGCCTGGCGCCGCGCATCCGCGAACTTGAGCGCTCCGGTCACTGGAAGTTCCTGGGCAACCTGAGCCCGGTCCAAATGGCTGCCTATTATCAGAATCTGGACGTGCTGGTTGTGCCTTCCCTGAATTCCACCGAGGCCTTTGGGCTGGTGCAGATCGAGGCCATGCTCAATGGCGTCCCGTGTGTGGCGTCAGGCCTGCCCGGTGTGCGCATGCCGGTGCAGATGCACGGCATGGGGCGCGTCGCCGCCATCGGCGATCCGGCCTCGTTGGCGCAGGGCATGCTCGAGGTGCTGGCCGAGCCGGCCCGCTTCCGCGGCGACATCGAATCGATCCGCAAGGCCTACGACCCGGATACGACCGCCGCGCAGTACGAGCAGCTCTTCGACGACCTGCTTCGGCGCCAATCCCGCCGAGGCCCCGAGGGTCCACGATCGTGATCCCATCCCGATGTCCGTAGCCAGATCCGCAGCCCGCAAAGGCGCTTCAGGAGATCTGCTGTTCAGGCACGTGCGCGACCTGCCGTACTTCCGCGGGTTGCTGCGCGCAGTGGAGAGCGGCTTCTACCTGGATCGTGCACTCGCCGCTCCGATCTATGACCTGGGCTGCGGTGACGGTCACTTCGCCTCGCTGACGTTCGAGCATCCGATCGATGTGGGACTGGATCCCTGGCACGCTCCGATCCACGAAGCCAAACGGCACGGCGCCTACCGGGGCCTGGTGGAGGCCGATGCCGCGCTGACGCCGTTCCCCGCCGCGCACTTCTCCAGTGGATTCAGCAATTCGGTGCTCGAACACATTCCCCATGTTCAGGAGGTTCTGAACGAGACCGGCCGCATCTTAAAGCCCGGGGCGGCATTCCTGTTCTGTGTTCCGAATGATAACTTCACGCGATTCTTGTCGCTCGCCCGTCTACTGGACCGCATCGGGCTCGAGTGGCTGGGGGTCGCCTACCGGCGCTTCTTCAATCGCATCTCGCGTCATGTGCATTGCGACCCGCCCGCGACGTGGGATTCGCGACTCAGGTCCGCAGGATTCGAGGTCGAAAGCTGCTGGCACTACTTCTCCCCATCTGCGCTGGCCGCGCTGGAATGGGGGCACTACCTTGGCCTGCCGGCCGCCATCTGCAAGTTGCTCTTTGGGCGCTGGATCCTGGCGCCGTGGCGCTTCAACTTGTGGCTCACGCTGGCGCTGATACGCCGGTACTATAATGAACCGGTCCCACAGGACCGGGGCGCGTACACGTTCTACGTCACGCGCCGAGCCGCTCGGGCCGCAACCCAATCGTACGGTACAGATGAATGACCGCCGATTCCCGCGATCCTCACCTGCCACCTCCTCCGGAACCGAGCGTGCTCGACTATGTCAAGTTCAGGCTCTCGTTTGGACGGCGCCCTGCCGTCGAGCTTCCCGCCCCCGAAGCGCCTGAATCCTTTGTTGAGCCGTCGCCGCCCGACGCCGGGGTAGTGATCCCGCGCGCGCCCGCTGTCCAGGGCATCCTTGCAGCCGTCCCGTGGCGTTCACTCTCTGCAATGGCTCTGGCTCTGCTCGCCCAAAGCCTGTATGAGCCGCCCGGGCGGTCAGCACTCGGCGGGGGCATCGCGTACGCACTCACCCTGGGATTCCTGGGTTGGGCGGCATTGCGCCGCGAATGGATCCTGCCCGCCCCCTCGGAAGCGAAGGTTGGCACGGATCCGCTGAGCTACCACCGCACCGCGTTCATCGTCTCGATTCCCCTTGCCGGCCTGGCCTTTCTTGCCCTCAGCGAGAATCTGTTCACGGGCTTCAACCTGACCTTGTGGCTGGCAGTGCTTGGCCTGTTCGTATGGTCGCTGTGGCTTCGGAAACCAGACCAGCCTTCGCTGTGGCGGAGATTGGCTTTCTTGATCTCCAGGCCGACCTGGGAGATCCGCTTCGATCGCTGGACGCTATTGCTGCTGGCCGCGACCATGCTGGTGATCTTCTTTCGCCTGTATAACCTGCAGCACACTCCCGCCGAGCCCTTCAGCGACCATGCCGAGAAGCTGTTGGACGTGTACGACGTCAGCCGGGGTCAAACCCACATCTTCTTCCCTCGCAACACCGGGCGCGAGGCGCTGCAGATGTACTGGACCCTGCTGGTCTCGTGGATCTTCGGCACGGGATTCTCCTTTCTCAGCCTCAAGCTTGGGACGGCGCTGCTCGGCCTGCTGACGCTTCCGTATCTGTACCTGCTCGGGGCGGAGTTGGGCGGACGGCGCGTGGGGCTGCTGGCGCTGGTACTTGCCGGCATCGCCTACTGGCCGAACGTCATCTCGCGCGTGGGCCTGCGCTTCCCACTGTATCCGCTGTTCGTGGCGCCGCTGCTGCTGTACCTGATCCGCGGCCTGCGCACGCGCAACCGCAACGACTTCATCCTGGCCGGCATTTTTCTGGGCCTCGGCCTGCATGGCTATAGCCCATTCCGCACCGTCCCGCTTCTCGTGCTGGCAGCCTTCGGGCTGTACCTCGTGCACGCACAGTCCAGGGGGGCGCGACAGGCGGCCGTCCTGTGGCTGGCTATCGTCGCCCTGACGTCGCTGATTATCTTCCTGCCGCTGCTGCGCTATGCGACCGAGCATCCGGAGTCGTTTTCGTACCGCGCCATGACGCGCCTGGCGGGCATCGAGCAGCCTCTGGCGGGACCGTGGTATCAGGTCTTCCTCTCCAACGCGTGGAATGCCCTCACGCTCTTCAATTGGGACAACGGGGGCATCTGGGTGCACTCCCTGCCTGACCGCCCTGCCCTGGAGGTCGTCACGGGCGCGCTGTTCCTGATCGGCGTGGCCCTGATGGTGGTGCGATACGCCCGCGACCGCCACTGGCTGGATCTCTTCATGCTGGTTTCGATCCCGCTGCTGTTGCTGCCCTCCGTCCTCTCTCTGGCGTTTCCGGATGAGAACCCGTCCCTCAACCGGACTGCCGGTGCGCTGGTGCCGGCATTCCTGATCGCCGCTCTTGCACTGGATGGATTTATCACTGCCTGCAGCGCAGGCAGCTGGCGCGGCCTGCTGGCCTATGCCTTGGCCGGCTTCCTGCTCTGGACCTCGGCTTCGCAAAACTACGACCTGGTCTTCCGCCAGTTCGATCAGAACTTCCGCAACAACGCCTGGAATTCCTCCGAGATGGGCGCGGTCATCAAGCAGTTCGGCCAGGTCTACGGGGAGACGGATACGGCCTGGGTGGTGCCGTTCCCCCACTGGGTGGACACGCGGCTTGTCGGCGTCTGGGCCGGCATCCCCAACCGCGATTTTGCCATGTGGACGGAGCAACTGCCGGAAACGTTACAATTCTCCGGGCCGAAGCTGTTCATTGCCAGAGCCAACACGGAGCTCCCCGAGCTCAACGATCAGCGAGCTGTGGATGTGCTGCGGGAGGTCTATCCGCAGGGTTCGTTGAGTCTGCATCGCTCCGCCTTACCCGGCCATGACTTCTGGATCTACTTTGTTCCGGCCCTCTCTACACCTTAGAGCGGGCCGGGGGTTCCGCAACCTCCTTCGATGACCAACGCCAAACGCGTCTGGATGCATGACTTGCTGATGCTCGTGGTGCTTGCCGCGGCAACCTATTTCCGCGTGGTGGGCATGAACTGGGATGCGGACCAACACCTCCATCCGGACGAGCGCTTCCTCACCATGGTCGAGACCGCGCTGCAGGTGCGGAAGTGCGCCGTACCCAGCCTGCCGGTGGAAGCATGTCCGGCCGACCAGCTGCGCTGGCTGAGTCTCGGCGACTACCTGGACACGCGCACATCAACCCTGAATCCGCCCAACCGGGGCTACGGTTTCTTTGTGTACGGCGACTTCCCGATCGTGCTGGTGCGCTACGTGGCCGAGTGGCTCGGTCAGACCGGCTACGACCAGGTTCACCTTGTGGGCCGGCAGATCTCCGCGCTGAGCGATCTGTTGACGATCATGCTGATCTACGTCATTGCCGCGCGGCTGTATGACCGGCGCGTCGGGCTGCTGGCCGCGGCCTTCTCAGCTGTGGCGGTGCTGCAGATACAGCAGTCGCACTTCTTCACCGTGGATACAGTGGCCAACCTGTTCATGTTCGTGGCGCTGCTGTTCGCGACGGAGATCATGCGAAACGGCGCCGCGGGCCGGCTGCTGCGACGGCAAGGGCAGACTGCGGCCGCGACCGAGGAGGCGCCCTGGCTTTCTACGGCTCGCGATGCACCCGATTGGCGTGCAGTCGCGAGCCGGGGTTGGAATGAGCTGCGAGATCTGGGGCGCGATCCTTTTGCGCTCCTCAGCCTCGGCTTTGGGGTGTCGATGGGCCTGGCCATGGCTTCCAAGTTGAACGCCGCGCCGCTGGCGCTCCTGTTGCCGGCCGCGTTCGCAGCGCGATACTTCATTTCAGATCGCGAGCGCATGCCAGGGACCGATGCCGCGGGGGCCAGCGCCTACTGGTCACGCGTTCTTGTCTACCTTGCAGTCGGCGCCCTCTTTGCGCTGCTGACGTTCCGCTTTGCGCAACCCTACGCGTTCGACGGCCTGGGGCTCAGCCCGGCGTGGCTCGGCAATATTCGCGATCTGCGCACCCAATCCAGCGGCAACATGGATGTGCCGTTCGCCCTGCAATGGGCGCGGCGCTCGCCGTTCTTTTCGCTCAAGAATCTCACCCTCTGGGGATTGGGGCTGCCGCTGGGCATCCTGGCGTGGACCGGTTTCGTCTTCATGGCCGGGCGCATACTGAAGGGCGATCTGCGACACGTCCTGTTGTGGGGCTGGACGGCCCTGTACTTCAGCTGGCAATCACTGGTGTTCAACCCCACCATGCGCTATCAGCTGCCCGTCTATCCCCTCCTGTGCATGATGGCTGGCTGGTTCCTGGTCTTCCTGTGGCAGTAGCGCGAGCGATATCGGTCGCGACTTCTGCGGCTCGCCTTCGCTCTTTCCTCTGTTCTTCTCGGACTCACGGTCCTTGCCCTGACGGCGGCGTGGGCCTACGCCTTCACTCGCATCTACACGCGGCCGCCGACGCGCGTCGCGGCCACGCGCTGGATCTACCAGAACGTTCCGGGTCCGCTCAACCTGCGCATCCAGGGCGACGACGGCACCGTCTACCAGCAGCCCCTGCCGTTTCCCAGCGGCAGAGCGGTGGGCGCCTCTGCGCCGTATGTGCACATGTTCGCGGCGAACGCCAATGGGATGCTGCGTGAAGTCCACCTGCCTCACGTCGCCGCCGCGACCGGCACGGGCACTCACACCCTGCGCGTTTCGCTGGCGCTGCAGCCGAACGCCTCCCTGCCCGACCAGCCCATCGCCACCGCATCGCTGACGTCCGACTTCACGGCTGACGAGGACGCGAGGGGGGAAGGCTACACGCTCACCCTGGATCGGTCCGTGCAACTGCTCAAAGGGCAGCTCTACTACGTCCGCATTGAGACGGACGGCATGCTGCGAATGGCGGGGGCGGCGCCCATCAACGAAACGGATTGGGACGACGGATTGCCCTTGCGCTTCGGCGCCGAGGGCTACGACGCGTACGGCGGTTTGTTCCAGGGCGATCTGAACCTCCAGGCCTACTGGGACGACAACTTCGAAAAGCTCACGCGCTTCGTCGAGACCCTGACGCAGGGCGATCTCATCTTCATGTCCTCCAACCGGCAGTGGGCCACGATCACGCGTGTCCCCGAGCGCTATCCGTTGACCACCGCTTACTATCGGGCGCTCATCGGCTGCCCCATTGATAAGGACATCATCTGGTGCTACAACGTGGCCAGGCCGGGCATGCTCGAGGGGCAGCTCGGCTTTGAGCTGGCCGCCGTCTTCGAGTCGTTTCCGGGGCTCAACATTCCAGGCGTTGTGGACTGGGAGGTCAACGACCAGTTCGCCGAAGAAGCATTCACTGTCTACGACCACCCGAAAGTGCTGATCTTCCGCAAGACGGCGGACTTCAGCACCGGGCGCGTCCGCCGCGCCCTCGAGGCCGTGGACCTGGATTCGGTCGTCTATCTGACGCCTCGGCAGGCGGCGAGCTACAAAAGCCTGATGCTGCCGCCTGTGACGCTCGCGCGCCAGCAGGCTGGGGGAACGTGGTCTGATCTGTTCGACTACGACTGGATCCAGAATCGTTTCCAGGCTGTTGGGCTTGTGCTGTGGTACGCGTTCATCTTCGCCCTCGGGCTGGTGACCTACCCCATCCTGCGCGGCGGGCTGCCCGGATTGGGGGACAAGGGCTACCCGGTGGCGCGCAGCCTGGGCCTGGTGCTGCTGGCGTGCGCGGCCTGGTTGGCTGGCTCGGCCAGCCTCCCCGTCACGCGGCTCACCGTGGCGGTCGTCTTTGCCGTGCTGGCAGGCATCGGATTGATGATGGGCTGGGCGCAGCGCCGCGAGCTGGCCGAGGAATGGAGGTCGCGCCGCCGATACTTCCTGCTGGTGGAAGGCCTGTTCCTGGCCTTCTTCGTCTTCGACCTGCTCATCCGCCTGGGCAATCCTGATCTGTGGCATCCGGCCAAGGGCGGCGAGCGGCCGATGGACTTCTCGTACTTAAATGCCATCATCAGGAGCTCGACGTTTCCGCCCTATGATCCGTGGTTCGCCGGGGGCTACATCAACTACTACTACTATGGGTTCGTGCTCGTGGCGATGCCGGTGAAGCTGCTGGGCATCGTGCCCTCGCTTGCCTACAATTTCATCCTGCCGACGCTCTTCGCCCTCGTGGCACTGGGCGCGTTCTGCATCGGATGGAACCTGCTGGATTCGGCGCGCTCCGATGACCGTGGTCCTGAGGGGCCGCCAATGTCCTCGTTCTTTGACTCGCGTCTGATCGCCGGCTTGTTGGCCGCGGCGCTGATGGTCGCCCTCGGCAACCTCGGCACCGTGCGCATGCTCTATCGCGGCCTGCAGCAGATGGGCGCGCCCCACGGCGTCATCGACCCCGCCAACATTGTGCAGCGCCTGATCTGGATCGTCCAGGGCGTGGCGAATGGCATCGGAGGGCAGCTGCTTCCGTATGGGCAGGGCGATTGGTATTGGAATGCCAGCCGCGTCATCCCCCCGGGCCCGGGCAACGAGATCACCGAGTTCCCGCTCTTCACCTTCCTGTACGGCGACTTGCATGCACACATGCTGGCCATGCCCCTGGCGCTCCTGGCGGTGACGTGGGCCCTGGGCGTGCTGCGCGCGCGGCGCATCTCGCTGTTGTCGCTGCTTATCGGTGGGGTCGCCATCGGTGCCCTGTATCCCACCAATCTGTCCGATATCTATACCTACCTGCCGATCGGGTACGCGGCCCTGGCATACGCGATCTGGCGTTCGGACAGCCCCTCGCGCGCGGGCATTGCTGCGCCCGAGTGGCTGCAGAAGCTGGTCCTGATCGCTGGCGGCGCGGGAGCATTGACGCTGCTGGCGTACGGCCTCTACCAACCCTACCGACAGGCCTACAGCCAGGGATACAGCGCCTTGGAAGCATGGACGGGAGCGCACACGCCTATCTGGTCCTATCTGACGCATTGGGGCGTCTTCCTTTTCATGATCACATTCTGGCTCGCCTGGGAGACACGCCAGTGGCTGGCCTACACGCCAGCCGCCTCGCTGCGCAAGCTGCGACCGTACCAGGTGCTGATCGAGGCCGCCATCGCGGTCTTCCTTGTCGCACTGCTGTACCTGGCTTATCGCGGTGTGCAGATCGGCTGGGTGGCGCTGCCGCTGGCCGCCTGGGCCGCCGTTCTGATGCTGCGCCCCGGCCTTCCGGATGCCAAGCGCTTTGTGCTCTTCCTGGTCGGCACTTCGCTCCTGATCCACATCGTGGTCGAGATCGTGGTGGTGCGCGGCGACATCGGCCGCATGAACACCGTTTTCAAGTTCTACTTGCAGGGATGGGCGCTGCTCTCAGTCTCGGCCGCAGCGGCTTTCGCATGGCTGCTTCCCGATGTAGGCCGGTGGCTGCCCGGCTGGCGCAACTTCTTCCATGCCGGCGCGGGCGCGCTGTTGGCCGGCGCGGCTTTGTTTACCCTCTCCGCCGCCACCGACAAGATCTCCGATCGCATGGCGGGCGGTGTGCCGCTCACTCTCGACAGCATCGCCTACATGCAGTACGCGCAATGCGTCGACTACGACGTGCTCATGGACCTTGACCAGGACTACCGCGCTATCCGCTGGATGCAGGACAACGTGCAGGGCTCGCCTGTGATCGTCGAGGCAAACTGCCCGGAGTACCGCTGGTGCACGCGCTTCACCATCTACACCGGGCTGCCCGGCGTCGTGGGCTGGAACTGGCATCAGCGCCAGCAGAGGACGTTGACGCCCCAATTGGTCGAGGCGCGCGTCCGTGAGATCGCATCGTTCTACGGCACGAGCGATGAGCGCGAAGTCGCCGACTTCCTGGAACGATATAATGTTCGCTACATCATTGTGGGACAGATGGAGCGGGCGGCCTATCCGGGCGAAGGGCTCGACAAGTTCGCGGCCTACGATGGGAAGTTGTGGGACGCGGTGTATCACGAGATGGATACGACCATCTATCAGGTGCGCCCGTAAACATCTATCACATCACCTCGCGCAAAGCCTGGACTGACGCGGCTCGCAGCGGATCGTATGCGGCCGAGAGCCTCGAGTCCGAGGGGTTCATCCACTGCTCCACGGCGGCGCAGATTCTGCCCGTTGCGCGCCGGTTCTACCGCGGACAGGCCGGGCTGGTGCTGCTGGTGATCGACACCCGGCGGCTGGCCGCGGAAGTGAAGTGGGAGGGCGCCGCCGCCCCGGACGGCCTGGCAGAGCGCGGCGCGTTCCCGCACGTGTACGGTCGGGTCGAGCTGGGTGCCGTAGTGCGGACCTTCGACTTCGAACCGAACGGCGATGGCGAGTTCAACCTGCCGCCCCAGCTGTCGGAGAATGGTGCCAGGGCCCGCACCTGACGCGCATGCAGCAGCCGGCTGCAGCCGTGCAGAAACGCTGAGCTCATGACCGCCTTCATTGCCTGGTACCTCATCCTCACGCTGCTCGGCTGGTTGACCTTTCCACTGGCCTACCGCCTGTTCCCCGTCCTCGCCGATCGAGGCTATACGCTGGCGCGCGCCGCGGGCCTGCTCCTGTGGGCGTACGTGTTCTGGCTCTTCACATCGCTGGGGCTGACCGTGAACAATCTCGGCGGCGTTCTTTTTGCGCTCATGCCGCTTGTGGGCGCCAGCCTGTACGCGCTCTTCCTCCCGCAGCTGCAGTCGCGCGCCGCGCCTCGCCCCAATTCCGCAAGAGAGATGCTGAACTGGGTGCGGGGGCATATCGGGCTCTTGCTGTCGGTGGAGGCGCTTTTCCTGGCTGCTTTCGTGTTGCTGGCCCTGCTGCGCGCCGGCAACCCCACGCTGGATAACGCCGAGAAGCCGATGGAGTTGATGTTCATCAACTCCATCCTGCGCTCCCCAGGCTTCCCGCCGCACGATGGGTGGCTCTCGGGCTACGCCATCTCGTACTACTACTTCGGCTACGTGATGACGGCCATGCTGGCGCGGCTCTCTGGCGTGACGGGCAGCATCGCGCACAACCTGATGACCGCCCTGATCTTCGCGCTGGCCGCCATCGGCTCATACGGCCTGCTCTTCAATCTGCTGGCGCCTCGGGGGCCAGACGGCGAGGCCGCCGCGGATCGGAGAGGCGCGACTTCTGCCGCGTTGGTTGCGCCGCTGTTCCTGCTGCTCGTCAGCAACCTCGAGGGCTTCCTGGAGGTCCTGCACCGCCGGGGCATCTTCTGGAGCGGGACGCAGAACTTCTGGACATGGCTGGGGATCAAGGAACTGAACGAGGTGCCTGTCGAGCCGCTCTCATGG
>JAZDHO010000134.1:0-5209 GCA_043805815.1 Chloroflexota bacterium | reverse complement strand
GCCCGCAATGCGGAGCCTTCAACAGCATGCTCGAGGAGCTCGTCCGCGACGAGCCGGCCGCGCAGGGCCCGGCTGCTGTTCGCGGCCTCACCGGCCGCTCGCAGCCGCGCCCCATCGCAGAGATCGGCGGTGATGCCGAGGACCGCATCACCCTGCCGATTGCGGAGTTTGCCCGTGTCCTGGGCGGGGGCATTGTCCCCGGCTCCATCGTGCTGGTCGGCGGCGACCCCGGCATCGGCAAGTCCACCTTGGTGCTGCAGATGGCCGTGGAGATGGCCCGCCGTCAGCGCGTGCTGTACGTCTCTGGCGAAGAGTCAGAACGGCAGATCAAGATGCGTGCGGCCCGTTTGGCGGTGGGGGAAAAGAGCTGCCGCCCGAGCTCCTCTTGGTCACCGAGACTAATCTGGAGGTCATCCTGAGCCATGTGGCGGAGGTCAAGCCCTCCCTTCTGATCATCGACTCGATCCAGACGGTGTACCTATCGGAAATGGACTCGTCGGCCGGATCGGTCTCACAGGTGCGCGAATGTGCCTCCCGGTTGCGCGAGCTGGCCAAGTCGAGCGGCCTGACCGTTTTCCTCATTGGTCACGTGACCAAGGACGGCAGCATTGCCGGGCCCAGGGTTCTTGAGCACATTGTGGACACCGTCCTGTACCTCGAGGGGGACCGCTTCCAGGCTTATCGGCTCCTGCGGTCAGTGAAGAATCGCTTCGGCGCCACGTCCGAGGTCGGTGTCTTTGAGATGGGCGAGCGCGGCCTGGCGGAGGTGTCCAATCCGTCCGAGGTCTTCCTGGCCGAGCGGATGATCAACGCCCCAGGATCTGCGATCGCGGTCATCATGGAGGGTACCCGGGCGATCCTGGTCGAGATCCAGGGTCTCACCTCGCCGACCCAGTTCGGCAACGCACGACGCACACCCAACGGCGTCGACATCAACCGCCTGCTGCTCATTGCGGCTGTTCTCACGCGTCGAGCGGGACTTCGGCTTACGGAGCAGGACCTGTTCGTGAACGTCGTCGGCGGCATCCAGGTAGATGAACCTGCCGCCGACCTGGCGATCGCCGCCGCCATCGCCTCCTCGTGGAAGGATCTGGCGGTTCGCGCCGGGGCCGTGCTCATCGGCGAGATCGGCCTTGCCGGCGAATTGCGCATGCCGGGCCAGATGCCGGCACGCCTGCGCGAAGCCTCCAAGCTCGGTTTCAAGACCGCCGTTGTTCCGAAGGCGCTTCGCAGACCGCGCTCCTCCGGAATCGAGGACGGATGGCCGAGGGAACTGGAGATCATCGAGGCCCGATCGATCCAGCAAGCCCTGGATGCGGCACTGCTGTCAGAGGCAAGGGACATGCCGCGTGGCCGCAAGGTCGCCTCAGGTCCAGCAACCTGATGACCGATTCGTCGTAAGACTTGGCGAAGGAGATCCAAGATGAACAATAGGCTGTTGACTGCCGTCATCGTGCTCGCCCTGGCAGGCTTTGCCTGCGGTGGCAACATCGCGCTTCCGGGTGTTCCCACCGCTGGACCTGAGAGGCTTGACCAGATCAATGTCCCTGCGCCCGCGGCCGGCGCGGCGCGCTTGACCATCTCATTCGGCGCCGGTGAACTCAAGCTGGCGCCTGGCGCCTCGAACCTGGTCGACGGTACCGCCACCTACAACCTCGAAGAGCTCAAGCCCCAGATCGTTGCCGACGGTGTCAACATCGAGATCAAGCAGGGCGAACTGCTCAGGCTGGTGGAGCCCCACGGGATCAAGAGCATCTGGGACTTCAAGCTGGGAAGCAGCCCCATGGATCTGAGCATCAACGCCGGGGCGTACGAGGGCGAATTCGAGCTGGGCGGCCTGTCGCTAACCGAACTTACCGTCAAGGATGGCGCGGCCGCTGTCGACCTCTCATTCGCTGAGCCCAATCCGTCCGCTATGACCATTTTCCGGTACGAGACCGGCGCATCGAAAGTGACAATGACCGGCCTGTCAAATGCGAATTTCAGTACCATGATGGTCAACAGTGGCGCCGGGGACTACACGCTGGATTTCTCGGGGGAACTCCAGCGCGATGCCACGATCACGATTTCCACCGGGCTGAGCGGCCTGACCCTCGTCATCCCGCAGGGCGTGACCGCCAACATCACCGCTGAAACCGGCTTCTCGGACGTCAGCGCAGGACCTTCGTGGACTCAGGATGGCAACCGGTATTCCCAGGCGGGCTCCGGCCCGGTGCTGACGTTTGTCATCAAGGCCGGCGCTGGCAGTCTGACTCTTTCCGACTAGCCCGATCATCCCGGCCGAGCATGCAGAAGCGCGCTGTTTCCCTGCCCAGGCGGGGAAGCACCACATGACCAAAAATCGGAGTAAAAGGTCATATTTCATCTGTGACCTCTATCACTTGTCTGTCCCCTGACGCGGACATAAAATCTCCATAACGGACAATCCTTATCGGTTTTCCGTGGGAGAGGAAGGACACCATGCAGATCACCCGTCAGGCCGACTATGCAGTGCGTGCCGTCTTGTACCTTGCCCGCTTGGGCGGTGGTGAGCGCGCCGCCACCAGCACCGTGGCAGAGGACCAGCGCATCCCGCCCTCGTTCCTGGCCAAGATCATCTCGCAATTGTCGATCGCCGGACTACTTCACACCTCGCGCGGGGCGCGCGGCGGCGTGACCTTGGCCCATCCTGCGAAAGAGATATCCCTGCTCGATGTGATCGAAGCGATCGATGGCCCGATCATGCTCAACGAGTGCGTCGGGGAGGATGGCGATTGCGCGTTCGATGAGGATTGCCCGCTTCGGCCCGTATGGTGCGATGCGCAGGATGTCCTGGTCAAGCGCCTCAAAGGGACCAACTTCCAGCAACTGCTTGACCGCAGCAAGGTGATGGCCTGATCCGTCACCCGGTCTCATGATCCCTCTCGGCTATAATCGCCGAGAGGGATTTTCTTGTATTCCCAAGGAGGCATGTCATGAGCGGGCCCCGAACTGTTCGCGCCCCTCGCGGCACACAGCTGACCTGCAAGTCCTGGCTGACCGAGGCCGCGTACCGGATGCTTCAGAACAATCTTGACCCTGACGTCGCTGAGCGCCCAGAGGATCTTGTGGTCTACGGCGGTCGCGGCCAGGCGGCGCGGTCATGGGATGCCTTTGACGCCATCCTTGAGTCTCTCAAGGATCTCGAGCAGGATGAGACTCTCCTGGTGCAGTCCGGCAAACCGGTGGTGGTTTTCCGGACGCACACGGACGCCCCCCGCGTGCTGATCGCCAACTCCAATCTTGTGCCGCACTGGGCCACGTGGGAGCACTTCGACGAACTGGCGCGCAAGGGTCTCATCATGTACGGCCAGATGACGGCCGGATCCTGGATATATATTGGTACTCAGGGCATCCTGCAGGGCACGTACGAGACCTTTGGCGCCCTCGCCAGGCTTAAGGGCTGGCCGTCACTCAAGGGTAAATTCGTGCTGACGGCCGGACTTGGGGGCATGGGCGGCGCCCAGCCCATGGCAATCACCATGAACGAGGGGGTCGGGCTGATCGTTGAGGTCGATCGCCTGCGCGCTGAGCGCCGTCGCCTCATGGGGTACGTCGATACGGTTGTGGATACCCTCGAGGAGGCCATGACCCTGGTGGAGGAGAACAAGGCTGCGGGTAAGCCGCTCTCTATTGGACTCATCGGGAACGCCTCCGACGTGTACCGCGAGCTAGTGGTGCGGGACGTGACGCCCGACGTCGTCACCGATCAAACGCCGGCTCACGAGGCCCTCATGTACGTGCCTTCCGGCCTGTCGGTCGCGGCCGCGGATGAATTGCGGAAGTCCGATCCGGATACGTATCGCCAAATGGCCATGGACGCCATGTCGGCCCATGTCAATGCCATGCTTGCCTTCCAACGCCGCGGCGCGGAGGTGTTCGACTATGGCAATAACCTGCGCCAGCAGGCCTACAACCACGGCGTGACCGATGCCTTTGAATTCCCGGGCTTCGTGCCGGCGTACATCCGTCCGTTGTTCTGCGAGGGCAAGGGACCATTTCGCTGGGTTGCGCTCTCGGGCGATCCAGAGGACATCTATTGCACCGATGAGGCTGTGCTCAACCTTTTTCCTGACGACATGCACCTCCGGCGCTGGTTGAAGATGGCCAGGGAGCGCGTGCCTTTCCAGGGCCTGCCGGCCCGCATCTGCTGGCTCGGCTACGGTGAACGCGTAAGGGCCGGCCTCAAGTTCAACGAACTCGTTGCCCAGGGCGCTGTCAAGGCGCCCATTGTGATCGGGCGCGATCATCTGGATGCCGGCTCAGTCGCCAGCCCCAATCGCGAGACGGAAGGCATGCGCGATGGATCGGATGCGATCTCCGATTGGGCCATTCTCAATGCCCTGATCAACGCCGTCGGCGGCGCCACGTGGGTTTCGTTCCATCATGGGGGCGGCGTTGGCATCGGGTACAGCCAGCATGCAGGTCAGGTGATCGTGGCTGATGGCACCCCGGGGGCAGCCCGCCGGCTGGAGCGGGTCCTCACAACCGATCCGGGCATGGGGGTCGTGCGGCACGCAGACGCGGGCTATGAGCAGGCAATTGCAGCCGCCCGGCGGCACGGCATAAAGATGCCCATGCTCGGACGGTAGCCGCCGCGCGGACCTGGGCAGAGCTATGAGGATTCAGCGACGACCGATACGCAGCCTGCTTACGGCGGCTGCATTGCTGATGGCGGCGTGCTCCGTCGGCCCGTTCCGACTGCTCACATCAAGCCGCGCAACGCCGAAACCGGCGCTGGTCCTCTCGCGCTGCGACGAAGTCCAGGACATCCTTTGTCTCCTCACCTTCGGCATTGAGCCGCCCGGAGAGATGCTGATCGTACTGCTTGCCTCCCCTGGCCTTCCCAGGGGGCTTGAAGCCGTGGTCACGCACAAAGAGAGCACGGTGTCGTATCCGTGCGAGGCCACCGACGAATCTACAACCGTGATCTACTGCATTGGACCGCAGATCCCCCTTGGCAGCAGCCTGCGCATTGAGGTCTACGCCACGATAGAGCGGATTCATTTGGCGGGTGGGGACTTCGTCTTGGCCGCCCTGGCACTGCCTACGGTGTCTGGGGACGGAGCATCGTTCCCAACCGTGGCACCGCTCATGACTGCCCGCCCGACGCGAACGCCCATGCCCGGCCCAACTTTTCCAGAACCCCCTCACCGTGTAACTCCTAGCCCGAATGGAACTCCCCTTCCCG
>JAZDHO010000133.1:0-5315 GCA_043805815.1 Chloroflexota bacterium | reverse complement strand
GAAATGGAACGCCATAGGCTCTCTTGCGCCATGTAGACGCCAAACGCGGCCTTCGGCACGACTCTGGATCAGTTGTTGCAGGTTCACCTGTGCCTGCGGCACGGTGCAGGCAAGTCCCTGGTCGCTAACCTACGTGCGGGGATTTGGTTCCCGGAAGCCCCTGTTTTGCGGGGGTAATAGAGCTCCTGCAATGAAGGGACGTCTTGTTGTCTCGCGAGCTTTCGGTCAGACGCTCGTCCAGCCACTGCCTCCACACACGGCGCGGCGAGGACACGCACGCGCAGTATGCGCAGGCGGAAAGCCTCGCTCACGGCGGAGCAGATCAGTCCCGCCGCCCGTTGCGACGCACCGCCAGCATTGCAGCCTCCAGGCGGCTGCGAACGTGCAGTTTGCCCAGCACATTGGTCATGTAGTGCTTGATGGTCTTCTCGGCCAGGCTCAGGCGCTCCCCGATCTCGCGGTTGGTCAGGCCCTGTGCCACCAGCTGCAGGATCTCAGTCTCCCGCGGCGTGAGCTCGCTTAAGGGATCGGGCTGCTTGACACCGGTCAGGTCTGCTAGCATGCGCACGGCCAGCGCCGGAGAGATGTACACCTCGCCGCCAGCAACCGCGCGGATCACGCGCGCCAGCTCCCGCGCCGATACCCCCTTCAGCAAATAGCCCCGCGCCCCGGCCTTGAACGCTCCCAGGAGAGTATCTTCATTATCCAATACGGTGAGCATCACAACCTTCGTCGCCGGACAGGCAAGTGCAACCTGCCCGACGGTGGTCAGTCCCCCCTGACCGGGCATGGCGATGTCCAGCAGCAGGACATCCGGCAGCAGCTCGCGCGTCAGCCGCAGGGCCTGCTCGCCCGTCTCGGCCTGGCCAACGACGGTGATGCCCGCCTTGCTGGCGAGGGAGTGAAGCACGCCTTCCCGAAAGAGCGGATGATCGTCCGCCACGACAACGCGGATCGGATCAGTCACTGCCGTCCTCAGGCATGCCCAGCGGCAAGCTGGTGCGGATCACCGTTCCGCGACCCGGTGCGCTCTCCATCTCAAAAAGGCCGCCCAGGATCTCCACGCGTTCGCGCATGCCGGCAAGGCCAAGGCGTTCGACATCGACGGCGCGTGGGTCAAAACCGTCCCCGCTATCGGCTATTTCGGTAAGCAGCGCACCCCCGCTGGACTCTATGCTCACGCGCTGGCTGGCGCCGTTGGCGTGCCGAAACGCGTTGGAAAGCGCCTCCTGCACGATGCGATAGAGCGTGATCTTGACCGAGAGCGGTGCCTCGTCCGGGAGATCGCCGTGGGAATATGCCACCGCGGCGCCGGTCTTGCGCTCGAAGTCGCGCACGGCACGCTCGGCGGTCTGTCCGAGCGACAGCTCGTCGATCTCGGGCAGGCGCAGGCCCGCCAGGGTGGCCCGCAAGTCCGCGAGCGCGGACGTGAGCGCGGTCCTTATCATGCGGAAGTCCTGGCCGGCCGCGCCCTTCTTTCGCAGGGCCACGCGGCAGGACTCGCAGATCTCAGCCAGTTCATCGATCCGCAACAGAGCCAGCGCGAGGTCCTGCCCCGGTCCATCGTGCAGATCGGCGCTGATGCGGCTCAGAAAACGTTCATTGAGGGCGGTCGTACGGGCCGCGGCGCGGCTGACGCGATTGTGCAGCTGCTCATTCTGCTCCAGCAGCGCCGTCAGCTGCGTTACCTTGTCCTGCAGCTCGTTCCGCTGGTGACTGATGGTGCTGCTGGCGCGATAGATCAACCTGGCCAGCAAGAGAAAGATCACCACGGCGCACGTGCCCAGTACGAGCCAGCTCCTGAACTGGGCCGCGCGTATCTGCGCCTCGAGCGCGGCCGTTGTCTGATAGAACTCGATGGCGCCGATGACCTCACCCTCGCCCGGGCCGCTCAGCGGCGCGTAGGTCTCAATCAATCGCGTCCAGCGCTGTTTTTCGTGGACCTCCTCTGGCTCATTCAGATCTGTGATCTCTGCGTGCACAGAGCCGTCCAGGGCTGCCTCCAGACCTCCCTCGATCGGAAACCGAAGACCAACGAGAGCAGGCTGGCTGCTGTAGATGATGCGCCCCTCGGTTGACCAGATCTTGTAGGCAGCCAGGCTGCGCCCCAGGGGCGAGTCTCCCAGCAGGTCCTCGACCTCCTGCGCGTGGGCGGGATTCGTCGCGCCAGTCCGCATCGCCTCCTGCAGGTGGTGGCTTATCAAGCTGTCCACATACAGGGCAGTCAGAGCCGCTGTGCGGTTGATCACCCCGATCTCGATCTGTCGCCCGGTCCAGGCGCCGACGAGGAACATCGCCCCAAAGATGAGGATGAAACTCAACAGGGAAAAGCGCTGTGCCAGGCTCAACCGGCTAAACCAGGTCATCGGGACCTCATTACTCGTATTCTATCGCCGCTCGTCCGAATCTGCGATGGACCAAGGTCTGATTTCCGGAGGACCCCCGTCTCAGCAAGCTCCGACCGGGGGTCGTTCCATTCGACATGTGACTCAGGGAGAATGAGCCCAGCAGATTTCCAGGCCGCTGCTGCGGTCCTCCAGATACGCGTCCGCCAGGCTGCAGGGCCTGCTCTGGCAGCCGCCATCGCGATTCACGATGCTTTCAAGGAGAATGCATATGCACACCCGAAAGATCCTCCCATTCCTTCTGTTGGGCTGTGGAGCGTTGCTGCTGATTCTGGCGGCGTGCGGAGGGCCATCAGCTCCGCCAACGGAGGCGGTGTTGGCCACCGAGCCCGCGGTGAACACACAAGCGCCGGCACTTGCCGGGAACGCCACCCGCGGGGGTCAGCTCTACGACAAATGGTGGACCGTGGTGGAATTGGATGTGCCGGCAGGGGACCACCCCTTGTGGAGCACGCAAAGCACGAACACGCGCTCAGGCGCTGATACGTGGCGATGCAAGGAGTGTCACGGTTGGGATTACAAAGGCAAGGACGGGGCCTATGGCTCCGGCTCGCATGCGACCGGATTTCCCGGCGTGATGGGCATGGCTGGAAAGGATCCCAACGAGGTGCTTGCAACCCTCCAGGGCTCCACCAGCCCGGATCACGACTTCTCCACGCTCATGGATGAACAGGCGTTGATCGACATGGCGCTTTTCTTGAGTCAAGGCCTGATGGATGATTCGCTCGCGGTCAACGCGGACAAATCACCCGTGAACGGCAACGCATCGACAGGCGCCACGCTTTTCTCCCTCTGCGCCACCTGTCATGGACCCCGGGGCACGGCCATCAACTTTGGGGATGAGAGCGAGCCGGAATACCTGGGCACCATCGCCGCGGACAATCCGTGGGAGTTCCTGCACAAAGCGCGCTTCGGTCAGCCGGGGGTGATCGTGATGCCTGCCGGATTCGCCATGAACCGGCCTCAGCAGGACTACCCGGACCTGCTAGCCCACGTCCAAACGCTGCCCACCGAGTCGCCCGTCACGGAAGGCGGCCGCCTCTACGACAAATGGTGGGAGGCCATTGGCGCAGACAAACCTGGCGGCGACCATCCGCTCTGGGCCACCCAGTCCACCAGTACGGCCTCGGGCGCGGACACCTGGCGCTGCAAGGAATGTCATGGCTGGGATTACAGGGGGGCAGATGGAGCATACGGATCCGGGTCCCACTTCACCGGCTTCAAAGGCATACTCGGCGCAAAAGAAATGTCTGCCGAAGACCTGACTGCCTGGCTGAGCGGGGGAAAGAATCCCGATCACGACTTCTCGAGCCAGCTGGGCGAGGCACAGCTGAGCATGCTCGCGTCCTTCATTCAGTCGGGAACGGCGGATGTTTCTGCATATGTCAATGCGGACAAGACCGTGAACGGTGACAGCCAGCATGGTGGAGCGCTCTTCGGAAGCACCTGCGTGCGCTGTCACGGCGCAGACGGGAAAACCCTCAACTTCGGAGACGAGAGCGAACCCGAATACGTCGGCACCGTGGCGACCGAAAACCCGTGGGAGGCGTTTCACAAGAGCTCAGTGGGGCAACCGGGTACGGACATGCCCGCCGGCCTGAACTTCGGCTGGTCCTTGCAGGACATCGGTGACCTGGTGGCGTATCTCCAAACCTTGCCGGCCAAATGAACCGGGCGCTGCTCGCTCTCCGTGACTTGCGTCAGCGATCCTCGAGTGTGAAGCCCAGGCTGCGAGGCCGGACAAGAGGCTCCGCCGAATCCAGGCGGCAGCCGCATGGCAGGGCGACCACAAATGCCGGAAGATGCGCGTACCGCGACCGGTTGCATCCCGCAAGCTCCTGCTGCTGCAGCTCTTCAACCAGGCTGATGAGAAGCAGGCCGATGATATTCCGATCGTCACCTACAACGACTGCAAGTAGAATCTGATCCTGGTCAGTTTCAAAGGCAAATAGCGCAAGGGCAGTACCATCGCCCTCGACCATGCAAGAAACGCAAAAACACCGCCTTTGGGCGGTGTTTTGCTGCTTGTGAGGCGCGGAGCGCGGTGCTCGGCAGGGAGCTACGGGTGATACCGCGCCCTCTGGGGCGCGGCATGGGCGATGCTCGCTTGTGGCTCGCTCGCCCGATCACGCGCCGAAGATGAAACAACGAGCAACTGTGTTGAAAGTCAAGCGGCAAGGGGCTCTTGCCAAGGCGTCATATCCCGGATCATGGCGTTCAAGATGATGAGGAGCTTGTGCATGCAAGCCACCAAGGCCACTTTCTTCCTTTTTCCGGAGGCCAGCAGGCGGAGGTAGAAAGTGCGGATCACCGGATTGAAACGAGCCGCCACGATCGTTGCCATGTACAGCGCCTGCCGCACGGAGGTCCGTCCGCCCTTGATCCGGCGTGTGCCTCGGCGCCGGCCGCTATCGTCGTTGAAGGGTGCCACGCCCACCAGGGCGGAAATCTTCTTGCGGTCCAACTGCCCGAGCTCGGGCAGGTCGGAAAGCAGGATCAGGCTGGTAATGGGGCCGACCCCTTTGGCGCTGCGGAGGATGCGGTCCTTGTCTCGGAACCCCGGTGTGTCTTGCAAATCCTTTTGGATCTGCTCGGTCAGTTGATCAATTTCCCGCTGCAGCCAGGCGATATGCTCCTGCACGCCGTGGCGCAGGCTCAAGCGGGTGCTCAGCAGGTGGTTCTTCTCCATGACCAGCATCTCCAGCAACTGCCGGCGGCGACCCATCAGGGTAGAGAGCTTCTGGACGGCTTCGTCCGGCAGGAGCATGGGCGAGAGCTTGGCCGCTTCCCCGAAGCGGGCCAGCAGGTGGGCATCCAACTTGTCCGTCTTGGCCAGCAGCCCCAGCGCTTTGGCGAACTCGCGCACCCGGCCCGGGTTGACCAAGGCGACCGGGACGCGGCCGGCACACA
>JAZDHO010000132.1:0-4339 GCA_043805815.1 Chloroflexota bacterium | reverse complement strand
GCCGGTGATGTACGAACTCAACCGGTTGCGCCCGGTGCTGCTGAGCTGAACGACCAGCGCGCCGGCCAGCAAGGCGATGATCATGAAAAGGACGATCTGCCGCAAATCGCCGCCGGCCAGGAAGAAGAGCAATCCGCCCAGGATGAAAATGGTAAAGGTGGCGCTCAGATCCGGCTCGAGGTAGATCAGGCCGCCGAGGATGCCCAGGATGACGGCGAGGGGGAAGAGTCCCAATTCACTGTTTTGGAGATACATGCGTTTGCTGTACAGCCAGACCGAGAGATAAACCACTATGGCGAGTTTTGCCAGCTCCGAAGGCTGGACCGAACCGCCGAGCAAGGATCGGACTGCGCCGAAGCGTACCTGGTTATTGACCAGCACGCCGACGAGTAGGGCGATTGTGACGCCCATAAGCGGAAGGGCATATTTTTGCCACAGGTGATAGTCCATGCGGGCTAGGATGAAGGCAATGCCTGTTCCGACGAACATCCATAACACCTGCTTATTGAACATGTAGTAAGGTTTATCGTAAACGAATAGAGAAAAATCCGTGCTTGCGGAGAAAAGCATCAGCAGGCCAAAGACCGTTAGTGCAATGGCAACCACCAGCAGAGGCAGATCAATGTTCGTCGGTTTTGCCCGGCGAATAACGGCTACTTGGCTCTTGGCAGGCTGGTTTACGTAAGTTCCGATACCCATGTGCGAAAAACCTCCCCGCGCTCTTCAAAGTCGCGGAATTCGTCGAAACTGGTGCCGCCCGGCGAAAGCAGGACAACATCGCCCGGCTCTGCGGCAAGGGCCGCCGCCTGAACGGCCTCTTTCAAACCTGAGCAGTGTACAAGCGTGTATGGGCGTTTTCCCCCGTATTGCGGGGGTTGACCCAGGACGGGCGCTACCAACGCGGCAATGATCTTCTCTGCCGCCTCGCCGAACAAGACAACGTGGTCAACTCGTTCGTGCACCAGGGCAGCCAGCTCTTCCCACGGCAGGTCCTTATCCCGCCCGCCGAGCAGTAGTACGATTGGCTCGTCGAAGGCGCGGATAGCCGCAAGCGTCCGCTCCGGTGTGGTGGCAATGGAGTCGTTGTACCAGTGCACTCCGTTCCACTCCCGCACAAGCTCCAGGCGATGCGCCACGCCGTGGAAGTCCTGGATGCCGGCCTGGATCGCCTCGACTGGTATGCCGGCCGCGCAGGCAATCGTGCAGGCCGCCTGGACGTTGAGCCGGTTGTGGTCGCCTCGTAATTGGATGTCAGCCTCGTCCAACACAGCGGTCTCGCCGTCTTTCGTGCGCAGGTAGATCACACCCTGGCGGACGAAAGTCCCCTGACCGCTGGCCGGCATTGGGCTGAAGCCGAAGGAATACAGATGACCGCGCACATCGGCGCTCAGGCTCCAGGCGCCGGGATCGTCGCGGCCCAAGATGGCAGTATCCTGATCGATCTGAAATTGGAGGATGCGGGATTTGGCGGCTGTGTAGGCCTCCATCGTCCTGTGCCGGTCTAGGTGGTTGGGCGTGACATTCAGGATAGCAGCGATGTCTGGCGAGATGGTCATCTGTTCCAGTTGAAAGCTCGAAATCTCCAGGATGGCGAGATCGTCCGCCTCCATATCGTCCAAGTGGTTGAGCAGCGGGTCACCGATGTTGCCTCCTACGAAGGCAGAAGGATGAGGGATGACAGATGAATCAACTTTTTCTTCAGCCTTCATCCTCCTGATTCCATCCTTTTCTTTAATCGCCATGCGTCCTACCAGCGTCGTCGTGGTCGTCTTGCCGGCCGAGCCGGTGATCCCAATGGTGGGGCAGGGGACGATTTCCATGAAAACCTGCGTATCGTTGGTGAGTGGGATGCCACGCTTGATCGCCTCGGCAACGATGACATTGGCGAGCGGCACGCCGCCGGAGAGACAGACCACGTCGGCACCATCGAGCAGTTCGAGCGGGTGTCCGCCCAGCGCCCACATCACGGGCAGGTCGGCCAGAGCGGCCTGAGATGCGCGCATCGCCTCGCCGGACTGGCGGTCGTTCACGGTCACGCGCGCCCCGTGACGCGTCAGCCAGCGCGCCAAGGCCTGTCCCTGGCGGCCGCCGCCCAGTATCAATACACGCTTTCCTTTCCAGTTGGTTTTCATTCCGTCAATCGTCTTCAAACCTTTTGTATAACGTAATTCGTAAAACGTAAGATCGTCACGTTTAACGTTTTGCGTTCACACCAACGCCAATCCAATACCGATCATGGCTCCGAGCAGACCGATCAGCCAAAAGCGCTGCACGATCTGCGTCTCGCTCCAACCGAGTAGCTCGAAGTGCAGGTGGACGGGCGCCATCTTGAAGAAGCGCCCTCCATGGGTCAATTTGAAATAGGCGATCTGGAAAACGACGCTCAGGGCTTCGCTCACCGGGATGACAGCGATGAGAGGCAGCAGCGCCCATTGGCCGGTCATCAGCGCGACGACCGCCAGCGTAGCTCCTAGCGAAAGGGAACCGGTATCTCCCATGATGAGTTGCGCCGGGTGGACGTTGAACCACAAGAAGCCGAACAGCGCGCCGATCATCGTGAAGCAGAAACGCGCCAGGAAGACCTGACCTTGCATCAGCGCGATGCCGCCGTAGGCTGCAAAGGCGGTGGCCGAGATTAGCCCAGCCAGCCCGTCCAGGCCATCGGTGAAATTGATCGCATTGGACATACTGACGATGATAAAGGCCGCGACGGGAACGTACCAGATGCCCAGATCGAGCGTGAATGGGATGCCCGGTAAGATGATATCTGGGGCCTTGAGCAAATATTTGAGCACCCACGCCAGCCCTAAAGCCAGCAGCATTTGCACCATGAATTTCGTGCGGATTCGCATCCCCTCGCCCATGCGTTTGCCGCGAATTCCTTCCCAGTCGTCTATGCCGCCCAGGATCGCGTAAGCGACCATTGCCACCAGCGGAACGAGCACGGAGCGTCCCAGCAGCCTCATTCCGACCAGTGCGACCGCGTTGAGCAAAATGGTCACGATTGCGACGGGTATAATGACCATCACGCCGCCCATGGTAGGGGTACCCATCTTGATAAAGTGGTTGGCTGGTTCTTCCACGCGGATTTGTTTACCAATATTGAAGTGTCGCAGGATGCGCAGCAGGGGGCCGCCCCAGATGACGGTCATCATGAAGCTCAACCCGGCCAGGCTTAGCGCCATCGAAGAGTCGTTCATGGTTGAACCTCCAGCGCGGCGACGATGCGATCCATGCGGATGCCATGTGAACCCTTGATCAGAACCACGTCCTTTCCGGTGAGATACTCGCGAAGCCATTTGACGGCCTGTTCGGTGTTTTCACACTCGACAACTCTACTGGACTTCAGGCCTGCTCGCCGCGCTGCGACCGCGATCATGCGCCCAAGCTCGCCCACGGTAACCAGCATTTCAGCTACCCTGGCTGCCCGCACGCCGATCATCTCGTGACCCTGCTGTTCGTACGGGCCAAGCTCGAGCATGTCGCCCAGCACTGCCACCTTGCGGCCATCTAATTCAGAAAGCAGGTTGAGCGCTGCCAGGGTGGACTCGGGCGAGGCGTTGTAAGTGTCGTCCAGGAGCAGGGCGCCGCTTTGGCTGCGCACTGCGACCAGGCGCAGTTGCGTGAGGCCTGAACGCAGTCCGCACATGATCTCTTGCCAGGTCAGCCCATCCACCAGACCGACTGCCGCCGCCCGGAGGGCCGTGTGCACCGAGTGTTGGCCGATCATCGGCACGCGCACGTGCAGCGTCTCTTTGCGGTAGTGCAGGCGGAAGCGGATGCCTTCCAGCCCCAGGCCTTCCACATTGTCGGCCCACAGGTCGGCGTCGGGATCAAGCCCGTAGTAGAAGACGCGCGCCTTCGTCTTTTCAGCCATCGGGCGCACGAGGGGGTCGTCATAGTTCAAGACGGCGACGCCATCCGGCGAGGGGGGCAGGGCCTGAACCAGCTCGGTTTTGCCGCGTGCGATGGCTTCTTGCGAACCGGCGCGCTCGGCGTGGACGGTTCCGACGTTGGTTACCACGCCGATCTGCGGCAGGGCGATGTCGCACAAGAAGGTGATTTCACCTGGGACGTAAAAGCCCATCTCCAGCACGGCGCGCTCGTACCCTGCTCCAAGCCTCAGAATGGTGAGCGGCAGACCGATCTCGTTATTAAGATTGCCAGGACTTTTCAGCGTGCGATAACGCTGGCTCAAGACTTCGGCGATCACTTCTTTGGTCGTGGATTTTCCCACGCTGCCGGTGATGCCGACCACGCGCAATTCCAGCTTGCGCCTCCAGAACCGGGCCGTCTGCTGCAAGGCCGAGAGCGCGTCCTCGACCCGCAGGCAGTAGGG
>JAZDHO010000131.1:0-2167 GCA_043805815.1 Chloroflexota bacterium | reverse complement strand
GACATCGATTTCGACCAGTGCATCCTGGAGTACGCGAAATGGGTGCATATCTCCTTCAGCCGGACGCCGCGCGGCAAGGTGCTGACCATCTACGATCCCGAAGAAGGCTATCTCAACGGCCTGCGGGACACGAGCGGCAATCAGATCGCCTAACCCGCCAGGGTCACTTGCCGCGTATCAACGTGCCCACACCCTGGTCGGTGAGGATTTCCAGGAGCAGCGCATGCTCGACGCGGCCATCGATGATGTGCACGCTTTTCACCCCGTTCCGCGCGGCATCCAGTGCCGAACTGATCTTCGGCAGCATGCCGCCGGAGAGCGTGCCATCGGCAAACAACGCGTCGATGCGCTTTGCCGTCAGGCCGGTGAGGAGCTTGCCGTCCTTGTCCAGAACGCCCGGGGTGTTGGTGAGCAGCACCAGTTTCTCCGCCTTCAGGATTTCAGCGAGCTTGCCCGCCACCAAGTCGGCGTTGATGTTGAACGATTCGCCTTTGGTCCCGACACCGATCGGAGCGACCACCGGAATGAAGCCGCCCTGTTCCAGGGCAAAAATCACTTTCGGATCGATGGCGTCGATTTCACCCACCTGGCCGATGTCGAGCATCTGCTCCGGCCGGCCCTTGTCGGACAGCAGCAGCTTTTTTGCATGGATAAATGCGCCATCCTTGCCGGTGAGCCCCACCGCCTTGCCGCCGGCCTGATTGATCAGCGTGACGATATCCTTGTTGACCGCGCCGCCCAGGACCATCTCGACCACGTCCATGGTTTCGGCGTCGGTGACGCGCATGCCCTGCACGAACTCGCCCGTCTTGCCGATGCGGTTCAGCAGCGCCTCGATTTGCGGGCCGCCGCCGTGCACCACCACCGGATTCATGCCAACCAGCTTCAACAACACCACGTCATGGGCGAAGCTCTTCCTCAGTACGGGTTCGGTCATGGCACTGCCGCCGTACTTGATGACGATGGTCTTGCCGTGAAAGCGCTTGATGTAAGGCAGCGCCTCGGCGAGGATCTGCGCCTTGAGTGCCGGTTCGGTATGGTTGGACATGGGACGAGCCCTTGGAGTAAGGGACTTATTTTACCGCCCCTAGGACGAAAAAAGGCGGCCGTAAGCCGCCTTTTCCCGACACGGGAACCGCCACTTACTGGATGGTCAGCTGGCGAATCAGACCGGCCACATGCCGGGCAATCGTGCGCACGTCAACACCCGTAGTTCCCATGCCAAGAATCGCCGCGACGAGTTCTTCGTCGGTCAGCGCGCAAGCGCCCTTTTCCCGGAGCTTCTCGCGGGGACGGCTGTGCTCCGGCATGTCCTTGATGGTTTTCATGGTTTCATTGCATCAGTCTCAGCACCCATTGCATCAGTCTCGTTGCTATTTGCGCCAGTTTGAGACTGATGCAATAGGCGAGGTCCGGCAGCGTAAAACGCGCCCAAGCCACGCTTGTCCGGCTTGATCAACCACCCGGCCGTCGTCAAGTCCCTGAGATAACGGGTCGCCGCGATGCGGTTTACCGCCAGTGTTCTGCGAACGTCCTCGTTGCGGAGGCCGCCGTTTCTTTGAAGTACCGGCAGCAGATTGACGAATCCGGCAGGCATATCGGCCCGCGCCGCAAAGGGCTGCTGGACGAGGTAAATCCGACTCCTTTTCTCCGGCGAGCGTGCTACGCCCTTACGGATCAGGTCCTTGATCGCGGTCGATGCTCCGTAGATGTCGGTGCCGAGCAGGTTCTGACAGTCCCGGCTGGTGAACCGGTCGCCATGGGCATGCGCATAGGCAAGCATGCGCTTTTGGTCTCCGGACAGGTCGACCTCCTTGAACTTCAGGAGCCATTCCAGTGTCGAGTGGTCATAAATGGGCTCGTTGCGCAGGGTCACCTGGACGACCGCGCCGCCGATGGCCTCAAACCGCGGCGGGTAGTAACCGGCGCGCTCCATTTCGTCGAACATGCGCGGCACGCCTTCGCCCAGTTCGCGCATATAGCCCATGGCAGTCAGCACCCGGACGATCAGCGGATTGCGCGAGCAGTGCATGTGCTGGCGCTGCGCCAACGCATCCAGCGTCACGGGCGAGGGCGGCATGCCCGGACTGCGAATCTCCATACGGTCGTCGAACATCCAGACTTCGACGCCCAATCCACGGATGCTGTAGTCCCGGTGCGCGACGGC
>JAZDHO010000130.1:0-42927 GCA_043805815.1 Chloroflexota bacterium | reverse complement strand
GCCGCGCCCAGCACCAGGACCTGCGAGTCCTTCAGAGTCCTGCCGCGGTCGTTCATCGCCTCTAGGATCCGTCCGACGACGTAGCGCGGCATGTTCGTGTTGATTTCGGAGGCCAGTTCGATGAAACGGGCGTTGTAGTTCATTTCCTTCATCTTCCACGACAGGTACATCGGGTCGATCGGGATACAGTGGCCGCCCAGTCCCGGTCCAGGCGTGAATTTCATGAACCCGAACGGCTTGCTGGCGGCCGCGTCGATCACCTCCCACACGTTTATCCCCAGTCGCTCACACATGATCGCAAGCTCGTTCACGAGTCCAACGTTGATCATACGGAACGTGTTTTCGAGCAGTTTTGCCATTTCGGCTGCCTCAGCCGTGGAAACGGGCACTACTGTCTGGATCGCACCTGAATACCACGCGCTGCCGACCTCCGTGCATGCCGCCGTAATGCCGCCGATCACCTTCGGCGTGTTGATGGTGGTCCAGTCCTCCCGGCCCGGATCAACGCGTTCCGGCGAGAAGCAAATGAAAATGTCCTTTCCCACCTCCAGGCCGGCCGGCCCTGTTAGCCTCGGCAGCACCACTTCGCGTGTCGTGCCTGGATAAGTCGTGGATTCCAGTACTACGACCATTCCCGGGCGGGCATGGCGGGCTAGCTGGTCCACGGCCGACAGAATGTACGACATATCCGGATCGCCGGTCTTGCGCAGCGGCGTGGGAACGCAGATACTGACCGCATCTACCGTCTTCAGCGCCTCAAAATCCCCCGTCATGCTCAGCTTTCCCGCATCCCTAAGGCGCTTCACGGTCTCGTCAGGCACATCCTGGATATACGAATCGCCTCGATCGAAGCTTTCGACTTTGCCCTGGTCCGGATCGATTCCGACCACGATGAAGCCGGCCTCGGCGAAGACCACCGCCAGCGGAAGACCGACGTATCCCATCCCAAGCACGGCGACCCTGGCCGACTTGTTCTGCAGTTTCTTGAGGAGCTCGTCTTTGGTTGACATCATTTCTCCGCGCAACGCCCTCGTCGAACTTGAGGATCCCTCGCTTGGTTTCCAGCTCGCGATCCACGCACCTGCCCGGCGGTGAGTCTATCAAAACATACTGAGTTGCTTTGGGTCCTCTTCACCCGGTTCCGGTGTGATCGGGGACTCCGGAGCGGACCGCCCCAGCCCCCGGCGCGCCTGGTCCAGGAGCAGCGGCAGCTTGGCAAAGTCCGCGAGGATGGTCGGCTTGAGAGAGGCCTGATGCAGAGCGGCTGCCGGGTGGAACATGGCGATCACATACCGATCGCCGACCTTCTTCATTTGCCCATGAACCGAACTGATCTTGGCGCCGGGCAGGAACTTCGCCATTGAGTAACGGCCCAGCGTAATGATGATGCTGGGATTGATCGCCTGGATTTGTCTTTCCAGGTATTGATCGCAGGCGGAAAGCTCCTCCGGTAGCGGATCCCGATTGCTGGGCGGGCGGCACTTCACCACATTTCCTATCCAAACCCGTCTTCGTTTGACTCCGGCCGCCGCCAGCAGCTCTTCGAGAAACTTGCCGGCCGCCCCGACGAACGGGCGACCTTGCTCGTTCTCGTGGAATCCGGGGCCCTCGCCGATGCACATGATCTCGGAATCGGCTGGCCCTTCTCCGGGCACGGCCAGCTTGCGCGAGTGGTACAGGGCGCACTTCTCGCACGCCGAGACCTCTTTGGCGATGAGATCCAGCTCCTCTTGCAGGCTCATGCCGCCTCCAGTGTCTCCAGCGTCATCAAGATCGCATCCTCGCCGTTGTCCCGATAGTACTTGGGCCGCCGGCCCGTCACTCTGAATCCGAACTTCTGGTACATCTCATGTGCCGCCAGGTTGCCTTCGCGGACCTCAAGAAACGCCCGGCGCGCGCCACCTGCCCGTCCGTCTTCGAGCGCCTCCGCCAACAGCAGGGAGCCAATGCCCTTTCTCCGGTAGTTCCGATGCGTGGCGAACGTTGCGATATGCAGCTCATCCACGATCATCCACGATACGATCATCGCCACGATCTCATGATCCTCATCCTCCGCCACAAAGCACCGCGCCGCCCTGTTGTCATGGACCTCATGGCGATAGCTGCTCTCGGACCAGGGAAGACTGAACGCGCTTTGGTCGATAGCCACCACGGCCGGTATGTCGCCGGGCTCCATCCTGCGCACGCTCACGGTCATGCCGCAATGGGCTCTGCCACATGCAGGTAGATGGGCGCAAGCGTCGCCGTATCGTCGACGCGGCCACTCGCATAGCGTTGCCAGGCGATCTCGGCCAGCACGGATGGACGCCGCACGCACCGGTTCAAAGGCGCGAGCACCACGTTGACGCGCTTCCGCGCCAGCCGTTGTCGCTCGTCCGTGGTCAACTCTCCGGCCACCAGCGACGGTTTGGCGATCGACCTAGCCAAGGCATCCACGGTCGTTACATGGGGCAGGCCTTGCGCCACCCACCTGGCTTCGACCTCCCCGAGCAGCACAGATTCGCTTCTGGGCGGAGATCCCGACATCTTATACCAGCCGACAGCGATTCGCCCGCGCCCCGCCTGCAGTACGGCAGCCAGCAGCAGGTCGCTTGGAGGCTGCCCCGCAGCCAATACATCGAGCGTCGGAACGCCGAGAATGGGTATCTTCCGCGCTAGGGCCAGGCCCTTGGCCATGGCGATTCCGACGCGCAGCGCAGTGAATGAGCCTGGGCCGATGGCAACACCGATCGCCTCCACGTCCGCCATGGCCACGCCGGCGCGTTGCAGGAGCTCTGCTACCGCCGGCGCCAGCTCGACGGTGTGGTGCACTCGGCTGTTCCAGATCGTCTCGACCGCCAGTTGACCACCATCTGTCAGCGCCAACCCAACCTGCGCGGTCGACGAATCGATCGCCAGCAACATCACGCCACTCCGAACATGGCATGTTGGAGCTGCTCCAACATGTGATCATAGCGCTCGCCCCGTGCCGTGAATTGGATCCGACGCTGCTCCTCGGTAACGTGCTCCATGACTACCCACAACTCCTGAATTGGGAGAGCGGACTGAACGCGCTCGGGCCACTCCACCACCAGTGCACCCTCGCTTACCATCCGATCAATATCCAGCTCCTCCGCCTCGGCCGCCGACTCAAGTCGGTACGCGTCCACATGGAACAGAAATGCGCCGTCCGGGCGTCTGTATTCATTTGCCAGGACGAAGGTGGGGCTGGATACCCCGTCCAGCGAGCCCCAACCGCGTGCCATCCCCTGAACGAAGGTGGTCTTGCCGGCTCCCAAGTCGCCCTGCAGGCAGACAAGATCGCCCGACTCCAGGCCGTGCCCCAACCGCGCACCGATCCTTCGCGTTTGGTCGGCACTTCGGCTGAAGAAATCAAACGTATGTTGGTCGAGGATGGGCACGCAAGGATTATACGTCAGCGCATGCGTGCCAACAAGCCGATGCCTGCCATCATGTTCGTCGCCCCCGAGATAGACCCACGTGCTGGCACGTTCAGGCGCACGCGCCTGCCATCAGGCCGAGGGAAATGGCAGGGCCACCTGCTGCGTTAGTCGAATCCGGTCCGCCAAGATGTGGGCGATGCGGTGCGCGGCATCAGGACGCGCAACTCGCCGCGTCGCCTCCACGGCCTTTCGTCGCTCCTCCGGCCTGCTGAACCACCGCGTAAGCGCGCGGACCACCAGCAGCGGCTTTGGCGCCCAGATGCCTGCGCCCTCCGCTTCCACGAATGCCACATTCCCGTCTTCCTGCCCGGCGATCTTCGAGTACAGGACTATCGGCAGGTTGGCGTTCAGAGCTTCGGCGATTGTCCCCGGGCCGGCTTTCGTGACGATCACGTCCGCCGCCCGCATGAAATCGGGCATGTCCCTCGTGAAGCCGTGGATGAAGGTGGGGTTCGCCCAAGTCTGTGCTTTCAGCGTGTCCTGCAGCTTGAGGTTGCGACCGCAGACCACAACCATTCCAAGCCGCAGTCCGGAATCGTCGATGGCCCGAGCCGTCTTGGCGAGAGGGCCCATGCCCTCACCACCGCCGACGATCAGGACCATGGGCAGGTCTTCCGGCCATCCCAGTCGGCGCCGCAGCGCCTGCTTGTTTCCGACGGGGGCGCAGTACCGCTCGGCAACGGGCAGGCCGACGACCTCCAGCCTATCAGGCCGCATATGATACTGCAGCGCCCGCTCGCGCGCCTGCTCGGTCGGCAGCAGGATGCGATCCACGCGGGTGTCGAACCATAGCGCGTGTGTCGTCACCAGGTCGGTGACCACCGTGTATAACGGAGGTCGCCTGGTTCCCAACGCCTTCAGGGCTGCAGTGGTCGCCAGAGGATGCACGCTGACCACCAGGTCCGCCGGGTGTGCATGCACAAGCTTGCGCATCGTCGACCGCATCAGGGGCCAGAGGGAAGCCGTCATGACGCGCGCCTGCGTCCGCCCGTTGGTCGCGTAGAAGGATGCTTGCCACAGATGCTTGGCCTTTACCATTTCGGGATACAGATCCGGCATCTTCCTCATTGGCCCGGGACCAAAACCCTTGAAGAAGTCCACCATCTCGGCGCTGAACAGACTGCCGTACTCGCGCTCCATCGCCTCGATGATGGCTTCCGCCGCTGAGCGGTGGCCTCCCCCTGTATCGGAGAAATAGAAAACGATATGCGGCTTTCTAGGAACTGGCTGGTGCATCTCGCTTTGTGAGGTTGACTTTGAGGCGCTTCATCAGCTCGCGACGGGTCAGCATCACCCTGCGTCCGCAGCCTCGACACTGAAGCCCGATATCGGCGCCCAGCCGCACAACCACCCACTCGAAGGAACCGCACGGATGAGGTTTGCGCAGGCGCAGGATGTCACTGATTTGAAGGCCAAGGAGCATGCTGGAGGACCGTTGCCGGATTCGAGTCATCGGCGCTCTCTCCCAGTCCATCATACGCGATTATACCGCGGCCATGCCCGCGGACTTCGACCCGATACATATGATAAACTTCGACGTCGGAGCGAACTGTTCCACAAGGGAATCGATGAAGAGACGAGAATCATACTCGATCAACATCGCCGGCCTGGAGCGGCATCTGCGGCTGTTTGAGATCAAGCCCGGTCTGCGCATCGCCATTCTCAACATCCTTGGCGACACGGAGCTCGTCCAGGCCTGTGCTCACGAACTCGGGCGGCGGCTGAAGGATGTGAAGTTCGATGTGCTTGTGACCGCCGAGGCAAAGTCAATTCCGCTCGCGCACGCGCTCTCGGCCGAGCTCAAGAAACCGTATGTGATCCTGAGGAAAACCTACAAGCCCTACATGGGGGATGCGCTCCGGGCCGAAACACTCTCGATCACGACCGGTCAGTCACAGCTGCTGGTCCTGGACGAGAAGGATCGCGAATTGCTGAGCGGCAGGAAAGTCGTGATACTGGATGATGTGATCAGCACCGGCTCCACGCTTCAGGGCATGCGCATGATCATGGAGCGGGCCGGCGCGGTCGTCGTCAAAGAGGCTGCCATCCTGACGGAGGGCGAGCGTTCCAAGTGGGAGCAGATCATCGCGTTGGGCCACTTGCCTCTATTCACGGATTGAGCGGGCACCCGGCCGTCTGGCCTTGCGTTTTGGCCGGAGCGGCGCCGCCTGCGACTGGGCGATAAGCCGCAGCTTCCTGGAGCGCGTCATGGCTTTGATGGCGCGCTCTCTCTTCATCGCACTGCTTCGATTGATCTGAGGCTCGAGGTGCACCAGCTGCACCGGCCGCCGCGACCGCGTGTACCGCGAGCCTCGGCCGGCATTGTGGGCCTGAAGCCGCCGTTCCGGATCCGAAGTCCACCCGGTGTAGAAGCTCCCATCAGCGCACGCCACGATGTAGCAGAAGCACTGAAGCCGCTTCTTGACGGGCACGCTCCGACTCCCGCCTACTTCCTGCCCTCGCGCTTCGCTCCCAGGAGTCTGCTGGCCTCAGCGATCCGGCCGCCTAAGAACATTTGGGTGATCTGGTCGCCGAGACCCGGCAGCCTCACTGGTTCGTGGCCCTCGGAAAGCCAGCCGGCGCCATTTCTCTCATCCAGCCATTGTTCCCGTGCCCTGTAGCTGTGCGTCAGGCGCTCCTTTACACTGTTGCTGTCCGATTTGCTGATATCTTCGCGCAGTCCTCGCAATGAGGCGATAAGCACGTCTAGACCGTGAGCCGCCCTTTCCGGATTTGACAGCGCCGCGGCCTCGAGCGATGTTGGGTCGTCATAGTAGGCCATCCCGCCCGTGACACTCGTGAACGGACGCCCTGCAAGTTTGCGCGCCTCCGTCCAGCCCCCGGCTCCAACACAGGCCTCGATGAGGGCTGCTGCCGTTAGCTGCGGCAGAACATGCGCCGTCGTCATGATCCCATCGGATTCTGCCAGATCGGTCAACATGGGTTTTGCCCCCAACAGTCGGGCGATATTCATTCCGAGTTGCTCCACAGCCGCTGGCGTGCTGGGGGATGTGACCACCATCATGATCGTGCGGCGGAACAATTCAGCGTGCGCGGCCTTTATGCCAAAGTCGGTGCCCGCCAGCATCGACGGATTTGGCGTCGGCACCAGGCCGACATGGTAGCGCCCTTGCGGCAGGTAGTCTCGCGTCCACTGGATCAGTTGACTCTTGATCGGCGCCGTGTCAACGACCACAGCGTTATCCTTCAGCGCAGGGCCGATGCGGCTCAAGGTCTCGCGCATTTCGCTCAGCGGAAGGCAGAGAAAAACGATCTCGGCGTCCCTGACGACATCCTTGACCCCGGTGATGGCGTCGACAGCCCCCAGCCCTTCAGCTGTTCGCGCCACCCCCCCGTCCCTGTCATGTCCCAGCAGCCGCTCAGGTCCGTGCCCGGCCTTGAGAGACAGGCCGATCGATGCGCCGATCTGCCCCAGTCCTATGATCCCGATTGTGGTGGTCATGGTCGTCCTTTGTTGGATGCGTTGGATTATACTCGTGGGGCTTCAAGCCCCCCTGAAAAGGCGACCTGGGGGTGCCCGCCGCCCAATTGCGGACTCGGCCGGGAGGTCCGCCGGAGCTGGGGAGGCGCCGGGCCGCCGCGCTGGCCCCTGACCGTCCGATGCTCGGTCTTGTTAAATTTCGAGAGCCGCGGACGCCGACCGCGGCTCTCACTTGAAAGGAGGAGAAGAGAAATCACCTTACGCCGCCGATATTAACACCTGATGTCCAAGTGTGCTTGACGGCAAACCTACGTTTGCCCTACGATTGTCCTCCGTACCGGGGAGTGAAGGTGCCTTGCTCCCCTGCCGGGCAGAGTTGGCGAACCCGGACGCAGGGACTTGCACGAAGTGACCGCCTGAACGGCTACCGGAGGCGCCGCCGTGGTTCAGTCGAAAGCGTCCGCGTTACCCAGACACCGGTGCTGAGCCTGAGACCCGGATTTTGACCCCTTTTGAAAGGCGCGTTTCATGAAGGCGAAGGACTGGTTCATCTTCATACTGTTGGGCGGGATCTGGAGTTCATCCTTCTTGTGGATCAAGATCGCCGTACAGGAAATCGGCCCGATCACCCTCGTCGCGTGGAGAGTTCTGTTCGGCCTGCTCTTTGGAGTTGCCGTCGTCCTGATTGGCCGGGTGCAGTTGCCCCGCCGCTTCGACGTTTGGCGGCCGCTGCTCATCCTTGGGATCAGCAACGTGGCCATCCCGTTCTTCCTCATCTCTTGGGGTGAACAAGCCATAGATTCTGCAGTCGCAGCCATTCTGGATGCTACCGTTCCATTGTTCGCGATCGTGATCGCGCATCTGACCTTGCACGACGACCGGATCACGCTGCCCAAAGTACTGGGACTGCTTCTTGGCTTCCTGGGCGTGGTGGTCCTGATGAGCGAGGACATCGGGACCTCGTCCGGCTCCATCCTCGGCCAGGCCGCCGTGGTCTTGGCGTCCGTCTTCTATGCGGGCAGTTCCGTCTACGCCCGCAAGTCGACGGAGAACACGGCGGGCATCATGCGCAGTGTCGGCCCGCTTGTGTCTTCCACGGCGGTCATGTGGTTTGCCGCGCCTATCGCGGAAAGCCCGTTACGCCTGCCCCAGCTGCCGATCACCTGGATTGCCCTGCTGTGGTTGGGAATCCTGGGCTCCGGGTTTGCATTCATCCTGGCCTATTACCTGATACATGCCATCGGGCCGACACGTACTACCATGGTTACGTTCCTCTTTCCTTTGGGTGGCGTCATTCTCGGAGTTGGCTTCCTCGGAGAGCAGCTCACCTGGCAACTCCTCGCCGGTGCGCTCCTGATCATTGCCAGCCTCGCCGTGGCCAACCTCCGAACCAGGAGCGCCTGATGCGGGGCTGCACGACAAATCCACGCACCAATGACTGATATTCGATCCGGCTTCGTGGCCGTCATCGGGCGGCCAAACGTCGGGAAGTCGACTCTGATCAATGCCCTGCTTGGGCAGAAGATCGCCGCTGTGTCGCCGCGCCCCCAGACGACGCGTCGGCGCCAGTTGGGTATTCTCACGCGCCCGGGGGCTCAGCTGGTTTTCGTCGACACTCCCGGACTCCATCAGGCCCGCCACAAGCTGGGCATGTTCATGAATGAGGAAGCCGAGGCCTCGCTGGAAGGGGCGGATGCCATCCTGTTCCTAGTCGATGCCACCTGCGATCCCACGGAGGACGACCTCCGCATCGCTTCCCTGATCCGCAGACTCAAGCGGCGGCCCCCGGTGGTCCTGGCACTCAACAAAATCGACATCGTCAGCAACGAAGTTGCCGCCGAGAGGCTCCATAAGTACCGCCAGCTGCCGCCACCAGAATCCGAACCCATCCTCATCTCGTCGACGCGCGGGGACGGCCTCGACCGTCTGGTTGACATCCTGGCCGCCTTATGTCCCATTGGAGCCCCCCAGTTCGAAGAGGACCAGATCACCGATCTTTACGAGCGTGAGATCGCCGCGGACCTCCTGCGCGAGGCGGCGCTTCTCAAGCTGCGCGACGAGGTGCCCCACGGCCTCGCGGTTCGCGTCGACGAGTTCAAGGAGCGGGACAATGGCATGGCCTACATCCGAGCGACGCTGTTGGTCGAGCGCGAATCGCAGAAGGGGATCGTGATCGGCCAGGGCGGCAAGATGCTTAAGCAGATTGGGACCGCGGCGCGCCACGAAATCGAGGCCATGACCGGACGCCGGGTCTTCCTTGAGGTGCGCGCCAAAGTGGAGAAAGGCTGGCGCAACAGGGAAAGCGTCCTTGAGCGGTTGGGATACAGGCCCAAGCGCTGACCGCGCCCGGTTGCACGGCTTGGCACGACGGCGACGCCGCGCACCACCCTCAGCAATCCTGGCTTAGCTGTCGCCCAGGAGTTGGGTGCTCCCCATCTTCTCCAATACGCCCACGACGGCGGAATTGTCCAGGTCCCCCATCCCCATCTCGATCATCGTCTCGTAGAGCTTGGCGTTTTCTGTCGTCATAGGCAGGGGAATGTTGTATTCCCGCGCTGTCTCAACGATGATCCGCAGATCCTTCAACTGCATATGCGCCTTGAAGCCGGGCCCCCGATTGCCCGCAAAAAGGCGCGGCGGCTTAACGTCCAGGGTCCAGCACTGCGCGGCGCCGCCTTTGATGGCCTCCACGACCTTTCGCGGATCCACACCCGCCTTGCGGGCGAAGAGCAACAGCTCGCCCATGGCCACCATCTGGGCGGCCACCATGATCTGATTCGCGGCTTTCGCCACTTGGCCGGCACCCGCCGCGCCCACATGCGTCACGGCCTTGCTCATGCAGTTGAGTACCGGCAGCACTCTTTCAAGTGCGTCTGCAGATCCGCCCACCATCACGGAAAGCGTACCGTCCCGGGCGCCGATGTCGCCGCCGGAGACCGGCGCGTCCAGCGAGAGTACCCCGCGGGCCGCCAACCTGCCGGCAATGGCGCGCGCGCTGGCGGGCTTGATGGTGGAGTTGTCCACGTGGATCAATCCCTTGTGCGCACCTTCGATGATCCCCTTATCCCCCAGGACGACCTGCTCCACGTCTGCCGAGTCTGGCAGATTTGTGAATACCACATCAACCTGCGCGGCCACGACCGCCGCTGAACTGGCACCACGCGCGCCCTCTGCCACAAGTTCATCCACCGACCCGCGTGATCGGTTGTGCACGACCAGGGGGAAGCCCGCCTTGAGGATGTTTCGCGCGATCGACTTGCCCATCAGCCCGAGGCCTACGTATCCAACTTTTAGCATGGCGACTCCCTGCGCGAGACCGCGCTTGGGTTGGCATTATACATTGCGCGCCGCGGACTGCCCGCCAATCATGGCCGTTTTCCTGCTCAGGTCCGCTGGACCCCGCGTCGGTGGCGCCTCCCCGCTCTTCGAGTCAAGAAAGAACCGACCCGGTTCATCGCACGATGAACCGGGTCGGTCTCCTGGGAAGCGAAGATTACCTCACTTCGTAGCTCACGCTCACGGTGGCGCTGATCGTCAGTTGACCAGTCTGGATCGGCACCGCGGACGCCTCTGCGCCTCCTCCGCCCTTTCCGTAGCCGCCGAAGACCTGCGGGGGCAGACTGCTGTAGAAGTCGATCCGCTGCAGGTCGCCCAGCGCTAGTCCGGCCGCGGCGGCGAGCTCTTTCGCCTGCGTCTCGGCATCCTTCACGGCCGCGTCCCTGGCCTCCTTGATGGCATCCGACTTGTCTTCCACATCAAACTGGATGCTATTGACACTGTTGGCGCCGGCTGACAATGTGGCATCCAGCAAGTCACCGAGCTTCTCGATCTCGCGCACCGTCACATACACGCTGTTGTCCACCACGTACATGGTGCCCCTCCGCTCGTTCGTCTGAGGATCGTACTGCACGCTCGGATAGATGCTGAAGTACGCTGTCCGGATGTCCGTGTCCTTCACGCCGAATTCTTTGAGGGCAGCGATCACCCTCTCGGTCTGTTCGCTGTTCTCGGCGACTGCATCGGCGGCCGTGGCCAGCTCGCTATGTACACCAATGTTGATGTAGGCTATGTCTGGCGTCAGAAAGACCTCGCCGCTGCCGGTCACGTTCAGCAGCCGCTGCGGGGGCACTGCATTGGCGACTATGGTTTGCGGGCCGCAGGCGCTCAGTGCCAGCGAGGCGGTCAATATCGCGACAAACAGAAGCGATGTGCGTTTCATGGCTCTCTCCTTGGAATGGGTTTCCACCAAAAGACGACGGACCTCAGGGAAAAGTTCCCCTCCTGCTTCGCCCGTGCCGTTGGTATGCTTGCATTCTACTTGACGGGTCGCCACAATCTTGATACAAATGTTCTAAGGTCGCCCATGCCGGCAAATCCGCAGCAACTTCATAACGCGATCGTTCAGATCGGGAGCGGTTTGGCCGCCCTCACTGAGGCCACCCGAGCATCCCAGGCGGCCGCCCTGCGATTGCTTAGGGAGTTGGCCGCCGCGCCCGATCGGTTGATCAGGGCAGTCAACCAGGCCGCAGAGGCCGATCCCAATCTCCGTTGCGCCTTGCCTCATCAGGAGGATTTCTCAGTAGGCTATCCATGCCCTCCGGGTGCCGGAGCGCCGGCTCTCCTGGCCGTGGACGGGTCACAGATCCTCACGGACCGCCATGAGGAGGTGACGTTCGCCCTCATCAACATCGGCTCCGTGATCATTGAGTCCGGATCGGGCCGGGCTCCCGAGATACTGGTCGATACGCGTGTGCTCTTCGGAGATGACCTCTACGCTGCCGACGGACGACTGCTGTCAGACGGCGACATAGCACTCTTACGGGACGCGGCCGAACGCCAGGGCTTGCTGGCTAACGCCACGGCGGTTCCCGGATTGGTTGCGCTCGGTGACGGCCCCTTAGAGCTCTGGGGGGCAAAAGATGCATCCGATCCCAAGGCCTTCGAGCGGGCCCTTCGGGGATACCTTGAGGATCTGCGTGTCATGCAGCGCCGCGGCAGCACCGTTGCGGGCTACGTGGACAAGCCAACCGCGGACCTCGTCGTCCGCATGCTTGAGGTTTCTCGGCGCGATACGGCCGCCGCGGGCAAAGCTCAAAGCATTCGGCCCCTGCGCAAAGCCTCGGATCGCTGGCTCTTTGGTCGCCTGCTTGCACCAACGCAGCGTTCCGCCATCTTCGCGCTCCAGTCTTCATCGCGGGTGCGCTACGCCGACGACCTGGCGATCCACTTCTTCTATCTTAACGTGGGAAACGATACACAACCGGCTGTGGCTCGCGTCGAGATTCCCGAATGGGTGGCCAGGGACCACCGCAGGATTGACGCCCTTCATCAGGTGTTGCTCGATCAGTGCGCCCTCTTGGGCGCACGGCCCTACCCGTACATCTTGCACCGTGCTCATGAGACTGCCAGGGTTTCCATGCAGGAACAGGAGCAGATCAAGCTCAGGTTGTTGCTTGAAATGCGGGAGCATGGCCTCGAACCGGAAACGGTGTCCGGGAAGTCCTCGGCAAAATCGGTCTCGGGGAGCAAAGGGAGGTTCTAGCATGACACAGAAGATCGAGATTGGCCGCCTCCTGCGGGCAGGCACATCAGCCTTCGTAGCCGGCTGCCGCGTTAGCCAACTGGATGTGCCCGCGTTCGGAGCCCTCGTCCGGGCGCCCTTGGGGCCCGATTATCAGGTCTATGGGTTGATCCACGATATTCGGATCGAGGATGACGGCCTTGTCCGCCAACTGGTGACGGCCGAGAAGGTCAGCGACGAAGTCCTGCTTGACAATCGGGAACGCCGCATCGTCCCGGTCGAGATGTCGGTCATCGTCGTGGGTCACGAGCAGGGTGGAAGCATCCGCCACCAGCTTCCTCCTCGCCCACCCCTCAGTTTGGATCTCATCTACCTCTGTGATCGCAACGACCTGCGGCGGTTCACCTCGACTGGCCGCTTCGGCTACTTTCGCCACCTTCTGCGCGTGCCCGAATTGCCCCTCGGGGAACTCTTCGCGGCGCATATCCGCCAGGCGCGCGATGCTCATGCTGATCCCGCCAAGTGGAGCGAGGCGGCCGTACAGGAACTGATAGCCCTGCTTCGGGACGACTATCCGCTCCTCACTTCGGTGCTGGGCGCGCTCGACCAGGTAATGCGTCCGGGGTCCCTGGCTGAATTGGATAACTAAGGGCCGAATATCAGGATGAAAGTCATTTGTCGCTGCCGCCTCGCAATGCTAAACTAGGCGCATATTTCCTTCGGAGACGCTCCAAATGTCCACCAAAACACTTCTCTCGGTTGGCGCCGGCATCCTGTTCTTAATCGGCATCTGCCTGTTGGGATACGGCGTACTGAACGTGATAGGTTCGACTTCATCCAGCGGCAGCGGCAGCTGGCTGAGTTTTGGATTGGGCTTCGGTCTTGTGGGTGCCTTGTTCCTGGCCGGCGGCGCCGCCCTCGTGGTTGCCGCGATGCGCGGCCAAAAGACCGAGGTAATTCAGCAGGTGACGATGAAGGTCGACTTGCCGGGCAATACGAAGATATCGCAGGTGACGTGCAGCAACTGCGGCGGCACGCTCAAGCCTGAAAACATTAAGATGGTGTTGGGAGCTCCCATGGTGGAGTGCCCGTTCTGCGGCACCACGTATCAGCTTACCGAAGAGCCAAAGTGGTGAATTGACGCGGGAGATCGGTTTAGAGGTTGGAAGGGCGTTCATGATCGCATAACCGCGCAGCACAGATCCTAGTCCGTCTGGGAGTGCCAATGCCTCGAAGACTGTTCGTCTCCATACTTGCCCTCGTCGTCGTGCTGGCGTTGCCCGGCACTGCCTTCGCCCAGGAGTACCTCTTCGGCGTCGAGCGGGAGACCGTTGATGTGTACTGGAATGCTGACGGCACGGCCTCCCTCGAGTACACCTTCCACTTCTTAAACCAACCGGGCGCTCACGCCATCGACTTTGTCGACGTGGGCATGCCCACCAGCACGTTCGACATGTCAAGCGTCTCGGCCGATGTCGATGGGACCAGGATCAGCGTTTCCAGGGGGGACTACCAGGGCAGCGGCTCTGGCTTCGCCGTCGTGATGGGCGCTCGCTCAATTCAGGCGGGTGCCAGCGGAACCGTTCACGTTCTCGTGGGTCGTCTGACGGGCGTGCTTCACCCGGATACGGACGACTCGGACTATGCCAGCGCGGTCTTTGCCCCAACCTATTTTGGGCAACAGAACGTCGTGGGCAGCACAGACATGTCCGTGACCTTTCACCTGCCTCCCGGCGTCCAGCCCGAGGAACCGCGCTATCACCTTGCGGCAGACTGGCCCGGTGCTGCGGAGCCGCAGCCCGGCATGGATGATCAAGGGCGCATCACCTACACCTGGTCCGCTGCGCTTGCCAGCGCGGCACGCCAGTACACGTTCGGTGCCTCTTTCCCGAAGTCCTACGTTCCCGCAGATGCGATCGTCACCGCGCCTCCCATCGATTTCGGTGCCCTCATCGCCGGATTGCTGGGTTTCTTGCTGCCTGCGGGCTGCATTGGCATTTTCGTTCTCATGTTCGTCGGCATTCCGATTCTGGGCGTCATCCAGGGTCAGAGGCGCAAACTGCAATACCTGCCTCCAAAGATCTCCATTGAAGGTCACGGCATCAAGCGCGGTCTCACCGCCGTCGAAGCAGCGATCTTGCTGGAGCAGCCTCTGGATAAGGTCCTCACGATGACGCTTTTCAGCGTCGTCAAGAAGGGCGCCGCGACCGTGCAGTCTCGCGATCCCCTCAAGATCGAGGTTACGGAGCCGCTTCCGGAAGGACTTCACATCTACGAGAAGAACTTTCTTGCAGCATTCAGGGTCGAGGCCGCCCCTGAACGCCGGAAGGAACTCGAAGAGATGTCGGTCGCCCTCGTGAAATCCGTGGCCGAGAAGATGAAAGGCTTCAGCCGAAAAGAGACGCAGGAGTACTACCAGGCGATCATGGAGAAGGCCTGGGCCCAGGTCGAGGCCGCCGGCACGCCGGAGCTCAAGGGACAGAAGATCGACGAGAACATTGAGTGGACGATGCTCGACCGTGACTACGACGAACGCTCGCGCAGGGTATTCAGTGGTCCCATCTACGCGCCGCGCTGGTGGGGCAACTATGACCCGACTTGGCAACGCCCAAGCACAAGCCCAGCCGGCGGCGGGGCTCGTCCCGCGGCACCATCACTCGGAGGCGGCTCGGCCCTCCCTGGTGCGGACCTGGCCGCTTCAGTTGTAGGCGGCGTACAGGGTTTCTCCAGCAAGGTGCTCGGGGACCTGAACACCTTCACCAGCCGGGTGACCAACGTGACCAATCCACCGCCGCCGCCCTCGAAATCCAGCTACCGCAGTGGCAGCGGAGGCGGGCACAGCTGTGCCTGCGCGTGCGCCTGTGCAGGTTGCGCGTGCGCCTGCGCCGGCGGCGGCAGGTGAAACAGACCAGCCGTTGCGGGCAATCCCCTTACCGCAGAGATGATGTCCATGGTATTGCTTGAAAGGATTCTTGGATCGAAGGTCGAACCCGAGTCAACATTCCAGCCCGGGCTATTTCACTACGTCCGGCAGAATGGCACGGAGAAGTCAAGGATCCACCTGCGGGTCGACCCTGCGGGCGCGGGCACGCTGATCGTCAATGCCGATCGGGTCCTGCACCTAAATTCCACCGCCACACTAATGGCCCGGATGATCTTGGAGGGTCAGTCTGACGCCTACATTGGTCGCGCGCTGCGGCGACAGTTCCACATCACCTCGCACCGCGCCGAGGGCGATGCCGCCGGGCTCCGTCTCAGGCTGGATGAATTGGTGCGTCCGGACGGGCTGTGCCCCATTCATGAGCTCGAGGTCGATACCACTATGCCCTTCACCGCCCGCCCTTCGGCGCCCTATCGCATGGACCTGGCGCTCACATACCGCTGCAACAACGAGTGTGCTCATTGCTACAATGCCAGGGAGCGCAGTTTTCCCGAGCTCGATACCCAAGAGTGGAAAGCCATACTGGACCGGCTCTGGGAACTTGGGATTCCGCACATTGTCTTCACCGGCGGCGAGCCGACCCTGCGTGCGGACCTCCCTGAGTTGATCGCCCATGCCGAGTCCCTTGGACAGATCACCGGTCTGAATACCAACGGGCGTCGTCTGGCTGACGCGGGATTCGTCGATAGCTTGGTCGATGCCGGTCTCGATCACGTCCAGATCACCGTCGAGTCCAGCGACGAGGCGATTCACAACCAGATGGTGGGCTCCGGCAGCGCCTTCAACCAGACGGTCCGGGGGCTCCGCAGCGCCCTCGCCTCCCCGCTGTTCGTCATGACCAATACGACCATGCTCCGGACAAACGTACACACGCTCTCCGCGACGCTTGACTTTCTGGCTGAGGTGGGCGTTCCGACCATCGGGCTAAATGCTCTGATCTATTCCGGTCGCGGCCTTACGGTGGGCACTGGATTGAGGGAGCGCGAGCTGCAGCCAATTCTGGATACAGCCGTATCCAAGACGGAAGTGCGCGGCCAGCGCCTAATCTGGTACACGCCCACTCAGTATTGCGAATTCGACCCGACCCAGCACAGCTTGGGGGTAAAAGGCTGTACCGCGGCTCTCTACAGCATGTGCGTGGAACCCAACGGAGACGTCTTGCCCTGCCAGTCCTACTATGAGCCGTTGGGCAACCTGTTGTCCGACCCGTGGGACCACATCTGGCATCACGAACTGGCCGCGGGACTCCGCGAGCGCCGCCACCTGCCGGACAAATGTGGGGGATGCACGCTTCTGCCGGCATGCGGAGGCGGATGCCCGTTGCTCGTCAGTCAAGCAGAGCTGCCGCTTGCCGGCCTTCTGGCATAGTCCGCAGGGAGTCAGGATGGCCACATTGGATTGGACCAAGGAATTCCCTGCCGCGATCACGATTTGCGATTGCGACGGCAGCCTCGTCGAGATGAATGATCGAGCCGCCGACGCTCTCAAGACCGACGGCGGCCGGGAATTGATCGGGAAGAGCATCCTTGAGTGCCATCCTGAACCTGCCCGGACAAAGACCCGAAACCTCCTAGCCGCGCCAGCAGCCAACGTCCATACGATCGAAAAGGATGGGATCAAGAAGCTCATCTACCTATCCCCTTGGTTCCAGGACGGCAAGTACGCGGGGCTCGTGGAGCTGTCGATCGAGATCCCGTTCGACCTGCCGCATTTCATTCGCTCCTAGGAAAACCACTGGAGAGAGCCATGAAGCGCTTTTTCAACTTCACCAAAGTCCAGCCCATTCCCGCTGGCGTCTACCACCGACAGGCCGCGCCGCCGGATCAGCCGCCCTACCGCATCCACCTCAGGCTCCAGCCGGATGGATCCGGAATCCTGGTGGTCAACGCCGCGACCGTCATGCACCTGAATCCGACCGCCGCCGAATACGCCTACCACTTCATCAAGCGCACCGACGCCGCAGCAGTCGCCCGCGCAGTAGCCTCGCGCTACCGGGTCGCCAAAGGCACTGCCCTGAAGGATTTCGGGCAGTTCGCTGCACGTGTGGAGACGCTGCTCACAACACCGGATCTGGATCCGGTCGCCTACCTGGATTTCCAACGCGTGTCGCCGTATTCCACGCAACTCGGCGCACCGTTGCGCCTCGACTGCGCCCTGACGTATCGCCTCCCCTCGGGGGCGACGACCGAATATGCGCCGACCAAGCGCGTTGATCGCGAACTCAACACGGCTGAGTGGATTCAGATATTGGAAAAGGCGTGGCAGATGGGTGTGCCGCACGTCACGTTCACCGGCGGCGAGGCCTCGCTGCGCGAAGACCTGGTGGAGCTTATCCGCCACGCCGAGGGCCTGGGGCAGGTTTGCGGTCTGCTCACCGACGGCTCGCGGCTCGCCGAACGGACCTACCTCGACCAACTCTTGCAGAGCGGATTGGATCACATTCTGCTCATCCTTCAGCCCGACCGCGCGGATTCATGGAAGGCGCTTGAGACCATCCTTGCCGAAGACGTATTCGTGACCGTGCACCTCACCGTCACAAATGAGAATGCTCCCCAGGCTGTTCCGCACCTGGAGAAGCTCGCCTCGCTCGGCTGCAAGTCCCTTTCTCTGTCGTTTGCCGATCGCGGCATATCGGCTGCGATCCTGTCGAACACGGCCGCCTCGCTCGGGCTCGCCCTCAAGTTCGACCTGCCGGTTCCTTACTCGGCAGACAATCCTGTGTCTCGTGAGACCGCGCAGGACGCGGTCTCGGATGGCGCGGGAAGGGCCTGGCTGTATGTCGAGCCGGACGGTGATGTTCTTCCGGCGCAAGGCATGGCTGGCAACGTGCTCGGCAATCTCCTGCGCGACCCTTGGGCAAAGATCTACTCCGGATAGAGGAATCTTCGGCGGCTCAGGCCGGGCTCGAAACCCCTCCCGGAAGTCCGCTTGCCGGGAGATGTAAGATGCAGTTGCTTTCCAACCCCCGGGTTGCGCGGACCGGGGGACTGGTATGGGTTCGTCCATTGATGGCATGGTATTCTCTGCGCGACCGCGCCGCGATTGGCGTGGCACATGGCGCACCACACCTGAAGCAGTATGGACTGGCACCGCCGTTACCTCCAGCAGGCAGCCTGGACCCGCCTGCTGCGCGAATATCTCCTGGCAAAAGCAGGAATCTCGCGCGCCCACCGCGTCCTTGAGGTAGGCTGCGGCACCGGTGTGATTCTGCGTGCTGCCGCGCAAAGGACCGACGGACCGGGACTTCGAGGCGTCGCCGTTCATGGCCTGGACGTGCAGGCGGAGCCGCTGCTGCAGGCCAGGCTGCATGTGCCCTCGGCGCACTTGTGCCGCGGCGACGCGCTCGCGCTTCCGTATGCAGATCGGAGCTTCGACATCTCCTTCTCTCATTTCCTGTTGCTTTGGGTCAAGGATCCTCTACGGGTTCTGCAGGAAATGAGGCGCGTCACGCGCCGGCGTGGTCATGTACTGGCCCTTGCGGAGCCGGACTACAGCGCCCGGCTCGATCATCCGCGTGACCTCGCCTCTCTCGGACAGTGGCAGGAGCGCGCTTTGATGCAGCAGGGCGCGAATACCACTATTGGGTCGCAGCTGGCCGTCCTGTTTCAGCATTGCGAAATGCAGATTATTGAGACTGGAACGATCGCGCCCTGGCGGCCTCAAGCCCTCACTGATGATGAATTCGCCGGTGAGTGGGATGTATTGCGGGAGGATCTCAGTGGCCTTGTCCCGGAAACCGAACTTGACCGGATGATGCTGTTGGATGCGCACGCCCGCCGGCAAGGAGACCGCATTCTTCATGTACCCACGTACTTCGTGCATGCTCAGGTATAATCAATGCCGCATCGCTTTGGAGAACTACTTGGAACTCACCCCCAACGAGAATACTACCTCTACCCCATCACCCGCCGCGGCCTCATCGGAATGGAAACGCATCCTGGTCGACCTGCTCGAAACGGTCGTCCTGGCCTTCGTCTTGTTTCTGATCATCAATGCCGTCTCCGCCCGCGTGCGCGTGGATGGCCTGAGCATGCTCCCCACCCTGAAAGACGGGGAGTTCGTGCTGGTGAACCGCCTGGCGTACAGGCTCGGCGAGCCCACCCGCGGCGACATCGTTGTTTTCCGATCGACCACACAGCTGGACTTGGATCTCATCAAGCGCGTCGTGGGCATTCCGGGCGATCAACTGCTTATCGCAGATGGGCGGGTGATCGTCAACGGCGTTGCCCTCAACGAGCCGTACATCAACGCCAGGCCTCGCTACAGCGGCGATTGGACTGTTCCTCAGGCATACTTGTTTGTCCTCGGCGATAACCGCAACGATTCCTCCGATTCGCATGCCTGGGGACTGCTCCCCATCCAGAATGTGATTGGCAAAGCCGTGCTGATCTATTGGCCGCCCCCCGAGTGGGCTCTGATCGACCATGTTGATATCGCGGCCGCCGCGCCATAGAGGTTGGGATGACTGAGACACCTGCGGCTGAGCAAGCTGCCACTCCAGTTCCGTGCGACGAATGCCAGGCTGGTGTTAAGCACCTTCACTTCATTACGTATTTCACGTGGTTGGGTGATGAGCTTGTCATGGTCCCCAACTTCCCGGCTTGGATATGTGACGTGTGCGGACGCAGGGACTACGACGAAAAATCGATCTCGTGGCTCAGCATGCTGCTTAATCCCGATGCCGGGAAGTCGCCGAAATCCAGGCCGGCTCCGCCGCGTCGCGATCGTCCGCCGGCGTCACGCCCCTCCCCGCAATCCTGAGTTGGGATGCGCCGTCGACGACTGCTGCGTCCCCCGGGCCGACTGTTCCGCTGAACGGCCTCGCTTGACCGGCCAAGATCCGAATGTTACAATCCGGCCGCCTTCCTGATGTCACCTTGAGATCGGGAGGCGAGAGCCCCCATCGTCTAGAGGCCTAGGACGCGACCCTTTCAAGGTCAAAACTGGAGTTCGAATCTCCATGGGGGCATCAGCCGCGAAAAACCCGCCGTGATGGGCGGGTTTCTGCTTGCCTCGGAGCCGGCCGGACGTAGAACTGCGCCGCGGCTCAACTCCCCAATAGCACCGAACGATACGGGACCAGCATGAGGAAGCCGATTGCGATCAGGATCTCTCCGCACAGCACACCCATTGCCTGCCACGGTCCGAAGTATGGGATCCCCGGCAGTGGCTGCGAACCCATCCCGGCCACATCAGCCATCCCCGCGAAGATTGCGATGACATAGCCGGTGCTCACGAGGCGCAATCCGATGTCCGCAACGATCGTGCGCGCCTGCCCCTTCCACAGCGCCAGCAGCCCGAGATATCCGCCCAGGCACATCACACCCAGCCCGATCAGGAAGACCGCGATCTGCACGAACCCCACAACGGGACTCCGGTCCCAGCCGAACCAGTCAGGTTTGGCGCCCACGGCGAAAACGAACAGCCCGGCCAGGCTGGTCGCCAGGCTGAAGCGCATGCGCGCCCCCGAGAGTTGTGTCCCGAAGGGCCGCGTATCGATCTGCGTGGAGGCAGGCCGTTCCATGCCTGGTGGCATATTTCTTATCCGGGAAGGCTGCCGCGCAGCAGCCGCAGCCAATTCAGGCCCAGGATGTTCTCCGCATCCGCCGGCGAGTAGCCCCGCTTCTCCAGAAGAGGCACGACCTTCTGCAGATCTGCAACAGTGTCGATTTCGGGCGGCACGGACTGCAGGCCGAAACCCCCATCGAAGTCCGACCCGATGCCGGAATGAAGTGAATCACCGGCCAACTGGCAAACATGATCCAGATGCGCCGCAAAGGCGTCCAGGGGCACCTCCTCCCGCCGGGAGCCCTGCTCGCGTGCCCAGCCGGTTTTCAGGAAGCTGTTCACAGGCACGTTGCCGATGATTCCGCCTCGTTCGATGATCTTGCGCAACACCGCGTCGGAATAGTGCCGATTGGTGGGGAAACCGGGCAGCAGCGTAAGGCAATTCACGTGCGTCGCCACGACCGGGCCTTCATACAGATCCAGCGCTTCCAATGCCGCCCTCTCGTCCATGTGGCTCAGGTCCAACACGATTCCGAGATCGGCCATGGCGCGGAGTAAGCGCCTGCCGTCCTCGGTCAACGGACCCGGATCCTTCGTGCCTCCCGCATAGCGCGTGCCGGCCCACGCCAAGCCGATGAGGCGCAGCCCCAGCGCGTGCCACTCATCGAGCTCGTCGGCGCTGCGAATGCCGTCCGCCCCTTCCATCAGCGGCACCAGGCCGACTGGCCGCGATTCCCTTCCGGGGTCGGTCCAGACCTCCAGGTGCTCATCAAGATCTTTCCGGTTCTGGATCAAGCGAAAGTGGTCGGGCTTTGAATCGCTTAGCTCATGATAGACCTGCAACTCTTGACGGTACAGCCTGTGAGCTTCCTCGAAATCCCCATAGGACAGCTTGTCCCACTTCCCCTCTTTGCTTCGATTCGGTGCCGCGAAGAGCGTGGCAAAGATGATCGCCACGTGACCGCGCTGGTAGTCCGGCCAGCCGATGAGCGTGTCCTCGTTCACCTCAACCGCCAGGCTTCCCACCTCGCGCCTGCGCGTTTCGGCCGCCGCCAGGTTGTAGTCGCGCCCGAAACAAAGCATGTTCCAGGCAAGGTCACAGTGGGCATCAACGAGAAGCGGCATTATCAACAAAGAGCGCACCCGGGGTGCGCTCCATTCATCGCCTATGGTTCTTCTGGCGACGATTCCGGCTCGTCGTCCGGCGGAGTATGCCCATACTCCTCGATCAGCTTCTTGTAGTCCTTGTCGGCGTAGGCCCCCGAGTCGACCTTGCGCAGGCTCAATCCGATTCTGTGTTGCTCGGGATCAATACGCACGATACGCAGCGTGCGCACCTCTCCGTCCTTCAGGATCTCTTTTGGGTGCTCAATACGGTGGTCCGCCATCTCGGAGATGTGGATCAGGCCCTCGATGTCGCCCTCCAGCCGCGCAAAGGCGCCAAACTTGGTCAGCCTCGTGATCACGCCCTCCACGAGCTGACCAACGGCGAATTTCTCCACGCGCGATTTCCAGGGATCGTCTGCCAGCGCCCGCAGCGAGAGACCGATGCGCTTCTTCTCCCGGTCGATGTTGATGACTTTTACTTTGACTTCTTGACCGACTTCCAGCACATCCCGCGGGTGTTGAACCCGATCCCATGAAAGCTCGGAGAGATGCACCAGCCCATCCGCTCCGTTGATGTTCACGAAGGCGCCAAAGTCAGACAGGCTCGTCACCCGGCCGCTGTAGGTCTTCCCCACTTCCAGCTCATCGATCACGCGTTCCTTGATGGATTGCCGGGACTCGGTCGAGGCCGCCCTCTCCGAAAGGATCAGCCGGCGCCGCTCCCGATCCACCTCGATGATCCGCACGGTGATCGGCTGCCCTACCATCTTCTGCCAGCGCTGCTCCGGCGTGTCGCCGCTTGCCTGCGCCCGCCGCGCGCTGCTGATTTGCGAAGAAGGCACAAAGCCGCGCAGCCCGCCCACCATGGCAATTAAGCCACCCTTGTTGAAGCCCACGATCTTGCTTTCGTAGACGCGGTCCTCTTCGAGCATCTTCTCGACGTTCTCCCACGAGATCTGCTCCTGGGCGCGCCGCAGCGAGAGGACGACGTTGCCGTTCTCATCCTCCGGATTCTGCACGTACACCGGGATTTCTGCCCCCACGGTCAACGCTTCGCGTTCGCTCGCAGAAAGCTGATCCAGCTCTCTGCTGGAGATTACCCCCTCCGATTTGGCCCCGATACTGACCAGGATCTGAGATGGGCCGATGCTGGCAATGGTACCTGTGCGGATCTCCCCTGCCTGGGGCATGTCCACACTGAGATCTTCATTGGCAAGCAAAGACTCCATACTCTGCGTGTTCTGGTCGCCCTGCTCGTTGTCATCGCTCCCCTGAGGCGGCAGGGTCTGATTCTGATCCGTCACTATTGGACTCCGGTCACAAGAAGGTCGTCAGATTATAAAGGCGATTTGTGAAGTTGGCAACCCGCCGCATTGCACCCTCGTGCGGCGCGGTCGGGACTATCCGGCTCTGTGGCCGGGGTGAGCGCGTCCGCACGACACCGTGAAAGGAGTCTACGCCTGCAACCGTTTTGCGGCGGCAAGCCTTCCCATCGCGAACGCCCCATCGAGCGCACTCCTTTGCGATGCCCAATCTGCGCGATATAATCAGCCCCGGAGACTAGATGCCTGCGATTTATCCCTTCACTGCCGTCGTTGGACAGGAGCGCATGCGTCGTGCTCTGATCCTTAATGCCGTCGACACACGTATCGGGGGCGTCTTGATCAGGGGCGAACGCGGCACAGCCAAGTCCACGGCAGCCCGCGCCTTGGCCGCCTTGCTTCCCCAGGTCCGGGTCGTCGACGATTGCCGCTTCGGTTGTGATCCGGAGAAGCCCGCCACCTGGTGCACCGAGTGCAAGGAGCGTTTCGCCGAAAGCAAGCGCACGCTGCCGTTCCACCAGCGCACCACCCCGTTCGTAAACCTGCCCGTTAGTGCCACGGAAGATAGGGTCGTGGGCACCCTTGACATTGAACAGGCCATCCAGAAGGGCGAGCGTCACTTCGAGCCCGGTGTTCTGGCAAACGCCAACCGCGGTCTTCTGTATATCGATGAGGTGAATCTGTTGGACGATCACGTCGTCGACGTCCTGCTGGATTCCGCTGCCATGGGCGTCAACGTCGTGGAACGGGAAGGCATCTCCTTCTCGCATCCCGCCCGCTTCATCCTCGTCGGCACCATGAACCCCGAGGAAGGTGAGCTGCGCCCGCAGCTGCTCGACCGTTTTGCCCTTTCGGTAGACATCGTCGGCATCCGTGATGCCCGTGAGCGCGTGATGATCATGGAGCGCAACCTCGCCTTCGAAAGCGACCCCGAGGCGTTCCGCACGCTCTGGCTGCCGAAGGAACAGGAAGTATCCAAACAGATCGAGCGCGCCCGGGTCCTCCTGGATCAAGTCACCCATACCAGCCGCGACCTCCTTTCGATTGCTGCACTTACCGCCTCCTTGAACGTCGACGGCCATCGAGCCGACCTCGTCATTCTCAAGGCGGCCCGCGCCCAGGCTGCCTACGAAGGCCGCACCCAGATCAACGACCACGACATCGCCCTTGCCGCGGAATTGGCGCTCCCGCATCGCATCAAACGGACCCCGTTCCAGCAGGCCGAGATAACCTCGGAGCAGTTACAGGAGCGCATCGAGCAGCTCGCCGGTCAAACGATCCCGAACGAGGCCGACGAAGAACGCCAGCCTCAGGAAGCCCAAACCCGGGAAAAAAAAACTTAAAGCTCGAAGATGAGGTGCGGGAGGACGAGCAGCAAGCGCCGCCCGAGCCCATGCCTCAGGATGTCTTCGCGCACAGCGATGCCAAGTGGTGGGATGGCGGCGAGAAGATCAAGGCCGGCGAAACCTTCCGCCCCCGCCGGCTGAACACACCCCTCGACAGGCTCGCCCGCAAGCAGGCAGGACGCCGTTCCCTCACCAAGACCGAGCGCAAGCACGGCCGCTACATCAAGGCGCGCCCCGCGAACAACAACGTGGACGACATCGCATTTGATGCCACCTTTCGCGCTGCCGCGCCCTTCCAGAGGCGGCGCACAGACAAGCGCAAGCGCCTGGCTTTCGCCATCGAGAAGATCGATCTTCAACGCAAGGTCCGCGTCAAGCGCGTCGCCAACCTCGTCCTCTTCCTGGTCGACGCCTCGTGGTCCATGGCCGTGGCCGAACGCATGAACGCTACCAAGGGCGCCATACTCTCGCTCCTTACGGACGCCTATCAGCGCCGCGACCGCGTCGGCCTGGTCGTCTTCCAGAAGGACCGCGCCACACTCGTCCTTCCTCCCACGAATTCAATTCAGCTGGCGCAAAAGGCGCTCGTGGACATACCCGTCGGCGGCAAGACACCGCTTTCCGCAGGACTCCTTCTGGCGGCCGACGTCCTAAAACACGAGAGATACACTCACCCGGAGGTCGAGCCGCTGTTGATTGTGCTGACCGATGGGGCCGGCAATGTGTCGATCGGCACGCTCCCCCCGCAGGATGAATCCTACCGCTTCGCCGAATTGATCGCCGGCGAGAAGGTCAGGAGCATCGTGATCAACATGGAGCACGCGGCCTTTGACCAGGGACTCGCCCAGCTCCTTGCCCAGCATCTCAAGGCGCAGTGCTTCCCCCTGAGCGAGCTGAAGGCCGAGAATCTATACCACGCCGTCCGGCAGGAAATGGCAGGCGGTTCGAAGTAGCGCTGCCTGCCAGGGTTTTGTCAGGGAACGGCCTGAAGCTGGCGGTATGCCTCGCGCAGCTCGTTGATCGGTCGTCTTTGGCCCTCGGCATCCTCGTAGAACCAATGCTCCCAGCCGTTGCAGGGAGCATTCGTGATCTTCCGCCCGACCTGGTGGATCGAGCCAAAGAAGCCATCATGGACGATCGCGCCGTCGGCGCACACCTTGGCCCTGATACTGCTCTTTCCCCCAAAGTACAGCGGTTGATCGGGTTTCACCAGGCCGGCCTCGACCAGGCTGCCAAATGGCACCCGCGGCTGGTCCCGCCGTGACGGAAACACAAACGTGTTCTCCGGGAACATGCCGGCGTCCACAGCCTCGATTCGCCCGCGGGCCAGCGCCGCATACGCAGGCTCGCGCTCGATTCCGATCCAGCGTCGTTGCAGCTTCTTCGCCATCGCGCCGGTCGTTCCTGTGCCGAAGAAGGGATCCAGCACCAGGTCACCCGGATTGGAACTCGAAAGGATCACTCGATACAGGAGCGCCTCCGGCTTCTGCGTCGGATGGGCCTTTGCGCCCTGCACGCGCAAGCGTTCTTTGCCGCTACAGACCGGCAGGTGCCAGTCGCTGCGCATTTGAAGATCGTCGTTCAAGGCCTTCATCGCGTGGTGATTGAATGTGTACTTGGCGCCCTTCTTCTTCTGCACCCACAGCAGCGTTTCGTGCGCATTTGTGAATCGTACGCCGCGGAAGTTGGGGGTTGGATTCGACTTGATCCACGCGATGTCGTTAAGGAACCAGAAACCCAGATCCTGCATGATCGCCCCCACGCGATAGATGTTGTGATACGACCCGATCACCCACAGCGTTCCGCTATCCTTCAGCACGCGTTTGCATGCCGCCAGCCAGTTGCGCGTGAAGGTGTCGTACTCCTGGACGCTCTTGAAGTGATCCCAGGCATCGTCGACACCATCCACCCGCGTCATGTTCGGCCGGAACAGCTCTTGCGAGAGTTGCAGGTTGTACGGTGGATCCGCGAAGATCAGATCGACGGATTTCTCAGGAAGAGTCGGAAGGATCTCAAGACAGTCTCCGACCAGTACCTCTCCCGCCGGCAACTGTCGCCGGGAGAATATGCTGTCCACGATCGCCCGCAGCTGATCAGACACCGGCCCCCTTCCCCCATTCTCTCGGGGGCGCGACCTGGTTGCCCTAAGCCGGCGGGTTATCCAGCCTAACGCCATGACCACGCACCGTGTCAATGTAGGATTGTTCGGGATCGAGCGCGCTCAGCCTTTCCCTCAATCGTCGGATCAGTGCATCCAGGGCCTGATCCGATACGCCCGCAGCCTGCTCCTCACCCCACACGGCTGTCACCAGGTCCATGCGGCTGATGACTTGTCCTGGGTTCTCATACAGCAGGGTTAGCAGCCGGAATTGCTGCGCAGAAAGCGACGGCACAACCTGGATCTGATTTACCCACACGCGTCGTGACTTGGAGTCCACCACCAGTCTGCCGGGCTTCCCGGGCCCCTCACTCAGGGGGACGGTGGCGTCCGAAGTGAAGAACAGGAATCCCTGCACGTAACTGATCTGCATTGCATCGCCGTCCTGCAGCATCACCGGCGCGCTGAGTGCGTTCCCATTGTGGTGAGTGCCGTTCTTGCTACCGAGGTCCTCCAGGATCACCCCTTCAGGCGTCGGTGTGACCCGCGCATGAAAACGCGACACTTGCCGGTCCGGGATCACCACATCACAACTGGATTCTCTGCCCATCACCAACGGCCGGCTCACTGCCCAGCGCTGACCCCTAAGCGGGCCCTCGTCGGCAACCAACATCGGATACTCTTTGGTCTGAGCCATGGGATCGTATTCGCGGGACGTCCCCGTTGGGCTCTGCGCCGCACATTGAGGCCACAGCCCCGCGGCGCAGTCAGCTCTGTCTTAGCCCGCTCCGCCGCGGCATTCATTGTCAGAGTATCCATCCACGCACATGGAGCCTCCAGGATCTGCCGCGATTTCTTAACGAATGCATTTATAATATAGCATAGATTCGGCAACCGTGCAGATTCGACGCCGACACGCATTGCGCAGTTGCCAGCCGCGGCCGTGATCGCGCCGCGCCCGTCTGCCCTCGGCGCGTTCGAGGCCGGACCGGACGCTATTGTTCCATCGGGTGGGTTTGCATGCTTGCATCTCGCTCCGTCGTTCACGGCGCGGCAACCAAGAGGACTCAATGCCGCGTTCACTAAAGCACGGTGAGGTCCTGCGAGAACGCTACCAGATCCGCGAAAGGATCGGTCAGGGCGGCGCAGGATCGATCTACCTCGCCAACGATTTGCGTCTCGATGGGCGCCTCTGCGCGCTGAAAGAGGTCGAATACGATCGTCTGCTTCCCGAGAAGACACGCCAGGAAGCACGCGACCAGTTTCTACGAGAAGCAACCATCCTTGCGCGCTTCGATCATCCCAATCTGCCCAAGGTTTCGGACTTCTTCTCCAGCGGCCCTCGGGACTATCTGGTCATGGACTACGTGCCGGGCGATGACCTGCGCACCATCATGGGCGAAGCCCGCCGCAACGGCACTTTCCTTCCCGAGGAGCAGGTGCTTGGGTGGGCGCGCCAATTGGCAGACGCACTGGCATATCTCCACAGCCAACAGCCGTCCGTCGTTCATCGCGATATCAAGCCCAGCAATTTGAAGATCACGCCCACGGGTCTTCTCAAGCTCGTGGACTTCGGCCTGGTAAAGATCATGTCCCCCGATCAGGAAATGACCATCACGGTCATTCAAGGCCTGGGCACGGCGCTCTACACGCCTCTCGAACAATACGGCAGCGATGAGGTACACACAGATGCGCGCTCCGACGTCTATTCGTTCGGCGCAACCTTCTACCACGTGCTGACGAATGAACCCCCGGTGGACGCGCGCCGGCGCTTCATCCAGCCGGCCAGCTTGGTTCCTCCCCGTCAACTCAATCCATCCATTGCTCCCCGCACTGAGCAGGCCGTGCTCTGGGCAATGTCCCTCCACCCCGACGATCGGCCTGAGTCCATCGCGGCGCTCTCGCAATTCCTGTTTGAGGGCGGCAGCCTTCCTTCAGGTGCATCCGCGGCGGCTTCCGGACTTGACCTCCGTGTTCTGGAGCTTCTGCGCTCAAGGGCCGATTCGGTTCTTGCCTGGGCGGCGGCCAGTCTTCTGTTCCTCAGCCTCATCGCTACGCTCATACGCTAGCTCAGGATCGACCTGACCCGCGGCGCGGCTAGACCGATTCTCGACTGGGAGGATGTTCATCTTCAGGATAAGCCCAGAGAAAATGCGCATCGGCCGCGCCGCTCGGCCCACTTGCAAGCGCCGACCCCGGCTACTCGCCCGACCGCCGCCACCACAGCCAGCCCGCAATCCAGCCGGCGAGTAATCCAGCAGCACTAACCAGCACGATTCCCCCGATCCCTGCCTCAGCCGCGAAATCCGGCCCGCCAGGCAATCCGAGGGCCAGATAGTTGTACGGCAGCAGGCCGCCGGCCAGAGCGCCCAATCCCCACCGGACTCCCCAATGTTCCCCGGCGAGCCGCCAACCAGCAAAGCCGATCACCAGCGCGCCGGCGATCAGCAGCAGCACGGTCGCGACCCACGCCGAGAACCGCAGAGTGCCCGCCAGCGTTACGAAGTCGTCCTCTTCAGGTATGGGCGTCTGCCCGAACGGCGCATCAATCGCCGGCGTCAGCTGCGGGACGATAACAGTCACAGCTGCCGGCTGACCACCGCTTGAGACGTCCAGCTGCAGCACCTGCGAAACCTGCGCCGGATCGGACGTGGCATGGATCTCCAGCAGACCCGGCTTCTCAAGTCCGAAGGAAACTCGCGCTATGCCTTGGGTGGTAGTGGTTTCCTGCTGCTGCAGAATGATGCCTCCCTCGCCGCGCAATTCCATCGAGAACGTCACGACCGTTCCGTCCGGAACCTGGTGCCCGTTGTGGTCTTTGATCGTCCCGGTTCGGATGCCGATCGTGTCGCCGATCTTGAATAGCGGTACCGGCGTCGCCTCGGGCGTCGGTCCGCCCGCGGGCGCTGTTGAGGGGGGCAGGTCCAACGCCAGTGTGATGATCTGATCCGGAGCCGGAGCCGTGATTGACCGCAAGTCGTACCCCAATCCCGGCACGGAGACCGGCGACGCACCCACCGGCGTGATCTCCTGGAAGAGCAGGCGCGCCGCAACTTCAACAAAGGCTGGCTGCTTGCTGTACAACGCGTAGTAGGCGCTGAGTCGCGAGACGTCCGTCGCGTCAAGGTACGTCGGCGCGCCGAAGGCGAACAGGATTACCCGCTTTTCCCGCAGCAGGTCCTGCTCTGCAGCCAGGAAATTGCTGATCAGCCGCGCCTGCCCATTGTTGTTGTCGACCAGCGAGAACACCACCCATGCCGCAGAAGCAAGGTCCTCGGCCAGATAGGGCGGGCTTTCGCCAGCCGCGTAGCTACCAGCAGCATCCAATGAGTAGGATGCGAGCCTGAACGACGTGGTCTGGTTTCCTGCTTCCGGCCCGTAGAGCCCCACAATGGCCCGCTGCAACGCATCGACAGCAAGGCTCGGAACCTCCACACACGTGCTGCACTGCTTGGCCGGCGTTATGTCGCTGAAGAATACGATCTGGTCGCGAAGCTGCGGTGGGGCTTGGACCAGTGTGGAGAGGTCTTGTGGCGCGGGGCTCAGCAGCGTCGCCGCGCGGCTGGCAACTTCGAGTGTGAGCTGCTTCGCCGTGCCAGGTGCAGCAGCATCAGCACGCTGCGCCAGGACGCTGGCCAGGTCGAATCGATCATGCAGCCCGTACTTCACCGTGAGGATACGCAGCACCGACGCATCGACTCGCTGTGCAAACCCGGGATCCTCGCGATATTTCCGCGCAAAGAAACCGATTACATCCCGCACGGTCGCATAATTGTCCGTGGCATCGCTGGCGACGATGTTGCCCATATACAGCAGATCGTTTCCGGCGACGAAGGCGTCGCGGGCGACAGTCCGAGCCGAGAAACCCGTGCCTGAGGAGTAAAAATGCCGCACCGCGTTCGAGCCCAGGTTGTCGCTGACAATCAGTCCGCCGGCCTCCCGCCAGCTGGCGAATTCGGGCAGGCTCAAGATCGATGCCAGGGCTTGTGCGTCAAAGCTCACGGGCTTGGTCGTCGCCCGGATATTGCCCTGCAGCCCCTGATAGCGGATATGCGAAAGCAGGAGTCCATCCGCGGACGTAGCCGCATCCGCCGTCTCCCGCGTCACGGAAAAAAAAGGGGGTAGTTCAATCTGCTTCAGCTCTTCCAGGCTCTTGCGGACAGTGGCCACCTCTCGCTCGCTCAGGCGATCCGAGCTGCCGCGCCCGGGGAAGAACTTGGGGATCACAAGCAACCTATCCTGCGAGCCTTCGTGCAGTCCCCTCACGAAGGCACTTCCCATGATGCTCACCCAGAATGGGTCTCCTCCGAACACTCCCGCGCCCAAGTCGTTCCCCGACAGCGCACTGGGATTCTCCAGCACGTCCAGCGACGGCCCGAAGTACATATTGATGCCCAAGGACGCAAGCTCGCCTCCGGTGATGGCGCCCACTTGTTGGGCCAGATCAGGGCTCCACGCCGCCCCGATCGCCATTGCTGAGGGCAGCGGCGTAAGTCCTGTGAATAGTTGGTCCCCAGGCGCGCCGTCTCCATCCTGGATCGTGGCAATGAACAACGGCACGAACGCGCGGGCCAGCGACTGTCCGGTCACCGGATCGCTCGGCGGCCGCACCGAGCTGTTCCACTCCACCTGCTGAAGCCCGCGCGTCAGACCACGCGCCCCGGCCAGCGTGTCCGGTGCGGCGACAAAGTTGTCATTCGCAGCTAGGAGCGCGACGCCCCCCACATGCTGGTTGACTACCAGGTCGTAGATCCTGCTCGTGTTGCTGGTTTCGGTCCCCGCGAACGAAACCAGGAACAGCTGCCCCACACGTTCCTCGGGCGTCATGATGTCAAACAGATCTTGCACCGCCGCCGGTGTGCCCGGCTCAGGCGTCCCCTGCGCACGGGCGGCGTGATGCGGCGCGGCGATCAGCACGCTCAGAAGAATGGTGGAAAGCGCGATCCTGCTCATTGCTCTTCCTGCACCGGGTGACGCGCGACGATTTCGTCGAAGACCTCGCGCTGGATATTGCCGCCCGTCAGAACCACCACGCACAGCCGCTCCGCAATTGTGCCTTCCAGCACCGCAGCCAGGGACGTGGCTGCCGAGCCTTCGATCTTCTCGCCGTACGACCACCACGCGAACGCGATTGCGCGTTCGATGGCCTCCTCCGACGCGGTGACGATATCCGTCACCAGCTCATTCAGCATCGGGATGGTGATCGAGTCGCCGTCGATCGCTCCGCTCAATCCGTCAGCCAGCGTTGGGTCGTCTCGCACTCCCTGCTGGGTATGGCGGTGAAACAGGCTGTGTGTGAACCCCGAAGCCGCCGGTTGGACTCCGTACACGTTTGCCCCCGAGCCACGGCCCGCAAGCACCGCGCCGCACCCGGAGATCAACCCGCCGCCTCCGGTGGGAAAGACCCACGCTGCGATGCCTGCGGGCGATGCACGAAATCCGTCGGCCAGCTGCTGCACGACCTCCAGTGCGATCGTGCCTTGGCCGGCAATGATCTGGCCGTCGTTATACGGCGAAATGAACGTCCTGTTCTTGTCACGTGCATACTCCAGGGCAGCCGTTTCCGTTTCCCCATAGCCGCCGTCCACGAAGCGCACCTCACCGCCAAGGGCTCGGATGGCCTCCACTTTGCTGGGCACCGCATGCGCCGGCACGAAGACCTGGACCTTCGAGCCTGTCAGCTGTCCAGCCAGCGCGACTCCCTGCCCGTGATTCCCTGCGGATGCAGCTACCAGCCCCGCTGTCCGCTCCCAGTCCTCCAACCCCAGGACTTTGTTCAGAGCGCCGCGCGCCTTGAATGAACCCGTTACCTGGTGATTCTCCCACTTGAGGAACAGCCCTCTCTCCGCATCCCGCGTGACCGGTGTCCGAACGGTATACGGCCGGATCCGCTCGTGGGCCCGTTCGAACCACTCGTACGGGATCACAGGATCCTCCCCAGAGCACTCAGCGCTGCCTTTGGATCATCAGTGAAGATTCCGTCGACCCCCCACTCGGCCAGGCGCGTGATGTCGCCAAGATCGTTGACCGTCCAGACGTGCACGCGCCGGCCAAGTCTGTGGACGCGCTGGACCTGCTGCGGGCTGACGTCAGCGACGTGTGGATGCAGCGCAAGGTAGTCGCCAAATGTGAATGCGAAGGACCGCGCCCATGCTCCGCGCCAGCCGCGAATGGCCAGCAGCGCCCTGGGAACCTCGGGCAGGAGCTCTGCCGCCCTCCGCAGATTCGGTGCGTAGAAGGATGAGAATAGGATGTTGCCTTGCAGGGAGTGGCGTTGCAGCAGCTCGCAGACCCGGTCGGCCAGCCCGTCGCGCGGTGTCCAGTAGTTCCTGAGCTCCACGTTGATCAGCAGCTTCTTCCCGAATGCCTCGAGCACTTCCTCCAGGAAAGGGATCTTCTCTCCTTGGTATTGCCCCGAAAAGTGGCTTCCTGCATCGAGTGCGCGTAGCTCGTCGGCGGTCCTATCCGCCAGGTTTCCCTTGGCGTTTGTGGTTCGCGTCAGCGTTGGATCATGGAAGATGACGACCTTGCCGTCCCTGGTTAGCTTTGCATCCAGTTCGATGGCCGGAGCGCCGTCCTTCGCTGCAAGCTCGAACGCCGCCATCGTGTTCTCCGGCGCAAGGCTCGACGCGCCGCGGTGTGCGAAGATAATGGGACGCGGCAAACTCGCCAACATGTCGGCATTATACAATACCGCTTCTTGCGCCCCATTTTGGCAGTTGAGTATGAAACAGTCGAACTCAGCTGGCGTGGATGACCGGGGCAGAATGGGCCGTCTTGGGAGAAGACTGCGTCCTGTCATCATGATGACTCCGGAAACGAGCCTCCCCGACACCAGTCCGGGGAGGTGTCGCAGGTTCTGAGCCACCCTACCAGTCATTACCAGGGTCGGCCAGCAACTCGCATGCGATCAACTTCCACCGATCGTTGCTCGGATAAGCTTATATCCTTCTTTGTCGAAGGCCGAGGCGACTGTATCCTGAAGTCGTCTTCCCGGGGTCAAAGAAACCATGTAGCCGCCTCTGCCCCCTCCCGTCACTTTCGCCCCCCAGGCTCCTTTTTCGAGGGCCAACCTGCAGAGGTAGTCTAGGGTCTCGTGGGACATATCCAGGTCGATCAGGATTTCGTGGTTTTTCGACATGATCTTTCCCACTTCCTCCAAATCTCCAGCTTCAAGTGCCTTTTTCATATCGTAGGCCTGGGCTGTGATGAGCGTTAGACGCGTGGCAAAGAGCCGCGGATCATCCTTCTTTTGCTTCTCGATGAACTCATCCAGGAGCGCCGTATTGGCCGTGATGCCGCTGTTGGCCAGCACGATTTCGAAGGATTTTGGAGTGCGGATCTTCTCGAAATGCTGTTGTCCGTCTCTTATCTGGAAGAGCAGGAGCCCGCCATAGGTTGAGGCGGTATTATCAACTCCACTTGCAACCCCGTGATAAGGAAACTCCCCCTGCCAGGCTGTCCGGTTGATCTCCTCGATCGAATAGCCCAAATCGAATTCTTCATTGAGCGCCCGCGCCAGCGAAACACAGCTGGCAGCGCTCGCGCCCACGCCGCTTCCTGCCAGGAGCGTGCCCCCATAAGTGATCTTGATCGGGGTCTTCTTGATGTCAACCCTCATGACCTCGAGAATTCTGTCAATTGAGCGCGCCTGCTGTTCCTTCTTCTTCTCCTTGTATCCCGGAACCTCATTCCGGTTGTCTTCCAGGATCCATCCATCGCCATCAATCCTTTCCACCGTTGCCACGGTTTCAAAGGGAATGGACGAGACGATCGCCGGAACTTCGTCCAGAACGAATTGATCACCTATCAGGATTGTCTTTCCGAAACCTGTCCCCTTACCCATGCGATTCTCCTTTCAGGATCTCTTCCATTTCCTCGATCAGTTCTTCCTCTTTGCCAATGGCCACCGTGGTGGCAGCCGTCAGCGTATGGCAGGCATCAGAAAACCCGCCAAGCCGGGTCGTCGCTTCGGGAAGCAGGACATTGAGTCCCATTGCTCTTCCCGCCCTGATTTCCCCCTCCATATGAGGAGAAACCCGCATGGAGATCTTCACCTCGTTGAACGCAATGGCGCCGAAGCCCGGGATTTCATCGGGAATGATCTGAAATCCTGCGAGGTATTTCCGCGGATCGATATGGTTCGTCTCCTTGAGAGCGTCGCAAAACGCCCCGATCATTTTGACGCCCATCGGAAAGAAGCGCTTTTCGACATGAAACCACTGGATGTGTGACGCTTGCTTCAGGGCGCCCGCTTGAATCCTGGCGATCTCTTCGCTGAATACCTTCGTCCTGATCGCCTTCAGTTCTTCCACCATCCGGTCCGACTCTGCTGAAGCCCCTTCCAGGCATACCCTAACCCCCATTTCCGGTCCCTCTCGGTAGTAGCCCACTCCCCCCAATATGTCGAGGTAGTCACCCAGTTCCGTACAGGGTGTTTGACCGTTTGCACTCGTCAACAGATACTGCTCCCCCGGATCCTTTTTTCTGATCTCCATTTTGCCCTGCTGAACGGCTTCCGCTGCAACCTCGCGGTTCTGGCTCACCAGCTTTCCATCCACAAAAAAGCCGTCCGCCACCGCCCCCACGGCTGCGATGTGAGCCATGTCACGATTGACCGGATCCAGGGCCAGCGCAAAAAGATAGCATGTTGTCGAAGCGGAAATATCTCGATCCCCTTTCAATCCATGCAGATCAGGATCGAGATTGTGAACTCGCGAATCGGTCGATGCCTCGGCGACATGGTGATCCAGGATCAGCGTCAGATTCCTTCCCCGGTTCAAGTCGGACAGCATCGGCGCGATTCTTCCTGCAAAATCGGCAAAGATGAGAATGCTTCCTTCTTGTTCGTAAACCCTTCTCAGCACTGCGGGATAGGGTTTCTCCAAGCAATACCGCTGGACCTTGAACCCTTGCCTTTCCAATGCGCGCGTGAGGATGGCGCCCGAACAGAGGCCGTCGGCATCATTATGGTGAAAAACCTGAATGGTCTTGCCTGGCCATTGCCGGATTTCCCGAATTGCCTGCTCCATCGCGTCTATGAGAGTATTCAGCATGGTCTTCCTCTACTGGATCTATCGCATAAGAATCCTAACACAGGCGTCCTCGCAATCAAGGCAACTGGAATAGCATTAGCTTGGGCGCGATCCCGAGACGTGGCATGGAAGGGGTATGAATTGGCCCGGTAGAGTCGTTTCCAACCGCGCCCTGGCCTCTTCATGCGATGGTGCGCAGCCGTATTGGCGCCGCTTTCAACTGTTCCGCAGCACAACCCCTGATGAAATGTTGAACCAGGAGATCTCTTGCACCCTCAAACAGGCGCAGGCCTGGATCGCGCGCTGGAAGAAGGACCATAACCACATCGGACTCCACGGCTGCTCTGAATATCCGGCCCTGCACCACACGCCCGGCCATTGTCCTCGTTTCCGCGCTCGGGACTGACTCGGCCACTGGTACAATCTTCTGGGGGATGTCGATCCCAGTCGTTTGTCAGGCACTCCGAGTGCTTGGCGGGCAAGAACGAAAGAAACCGCGCCTTCATGCAATAGGTTGTCAGGATGAATGGCATCGAGAGATTGAGCACTGTTCGCGGCTTCCTGCTGGATATGGATGGCACTTTCTACCTCAGTGATCGGCTGCTCGAGGGCGCATTGCGCTTTATTGATCTGTTGCGTGAGCAAAAGAAACAGTTCCTCTTCCTAACCAACAATTCTTCCAGGCATGGTCGTCAATATGCGGAGAAGATCAGCCGCCTCGGGCTTCCCCTGGCCGAAGAATCGGTGCTTACGTCGGGGGAGGCTACTGCCCTCTATCTGAAGGCACGGCATCCCGGGGCCAGCCTTTTTGTGGTCGGTACCCCCTCTCTCGAAGAGGAATTCCGTCAGCAGGGCTTCCGACTCGTGGAACAGGAACCCCAGTTTCTGGTACTTGGCTTCGATACGACCCTGACGTATCAGAAGCTGTGGGCCCTATGCGATTTTGTACGGGCGGGTATTCCTTACATCGCTACTCATCCGGATTTCAACTGTCCCACGGAAAACGGCTTTATGCCCGATGTTGGCGCAATGATCGCCTTCGTCAAGGCCGCAACGGACAGGGAGCCCGACCTGGTGGTAGGCAAGCCTAATCGTCTGATCGTGGACGCCGCGGCCGTCAGGATGAATCTGCAGGTCAACCAGTTGGCCATGATCGGGGACCGCCTGTACACGGATATTGCCCTTGGTCAGGCGAGCGGCATTGCCACCGTCCTGGTCCTGAGCGGCGAAACAAGAATTGAAGACTTGAAGGATTCCCCGTTTCAACCGGATTACACGTTCCAAAACCTCGCCGGCGTGGCGGATTGGCTGGAAAGGTATGGCTAGCCCATGGCTTCCCGGGCGCATGCCATCGTGATCGGCGCTGGTTCGACCGACGCGGTCTTCGCGCGCGGCTTGGCGTTGCCAGGTTTGCGCCGAACACTAGTAGATCGCACCCGCGTGGGGAGCGGCACGACGGGTCACAACCGGGCACAGCTGCAGTCCGGCGCGGGGAGCGCTGTCAATCATACGGACGGCACTGCAATCCGGTGCAGCCGCTCTACATCTCGACGAAGAACGCTTGCGCGGCCCTGTCAATCATTTCGGGTGTCATGGTCGCCGGGATCGACTGATATCCGGCAATATCCAGGATTTGATCGCACAGGTCGCGCGGATGCGAGGCGCGCAGCTTGCGATTGCGCTTGATGTACCACTCCTGCAGCAGATAGGCCAGGCTCTGATCGTCGTACTCGACCTTCTTGTCTGCCGCCACACGACGAAAGATTTCGCGATAGTCTTCGTAGGACGGATCGCCGATCTCGACCTTGTGACGCAGGCGGCGCAGGAATGCCTCATCCACCAGGTCCTTGGGCGGCAAATTGGTGGCGAAGATTACCAGCACCTCGAACGGCACTTCCACTTTGCGCCCGGTGTGCAGTCGCAGGTAGTCCACGCGGCTCTCGAGCGGCACGATCCAGCGGTTGAGCAGATCACGAGGTCTTGCGATCTGCCGCCCAAAATCATCGATCAGCAGGATCCCTCCGTTTGCCTTCACCTGGAATGGCGCTTCGTAGTACTTATGTGTGTCGTCGAAGACCAGGTCCAGGCCTTCGAGCGTGAGCTCCCCCCCCACCGTAATGAACGGCCGCCGGATCTTCACCCAGCGCGGGTCGCGGCGCGTCGTCGAGCGCGCACTGCCGTTGTCGTCCCCGTTGGATGCCAGCCGGTGGCTGACCGCGTCGTAGAGTTTGATCACCTGACCGTCCAGGTACAAAGCGTACGGGATGTACATGTCCTGGCTCAGCACCAAGTTTCCAAAGGCGCGTGCGACGCTGGTCTTGCCGTTGCCTGGTGGTCCGTACAGGAAGACAGACGTACCCGAATTCAGCGCCGGACCCAGGCGCTGAAATATGCTCTCGGAGATCACCAGCTGGGCCAGTATTTGTCGCATCGTACGCGCCGTCACGGTCAGCCGCCCGCTTTTCTGTTGGCGGATCGCCTCGTTATAGACGTGGAACGGCACCGGTGCGGGTCCGGCGTATTGGCTGCGATCCAGCGCCTCGCGAGCCCGCAGATTCCCTGCCCCGGTGATCCCGTAGCTGTAGGCGCCTTCGCCCAGGCCTCCTTGCGAGGACTTGACTTCGATCAGCTTTTCCTGCTTCAGGGTCGTCAGCAGTTGATCCGTCACGCCCGCAAACGGCAGCGCGATGGCTTCCGCGATCTTGATGCCTGTCATATACCCGTGTGAATAAAGCACCTTCAGGCTCAGGTCCTGCAGCCACAAAGCTGAGAGCTTGGTATCCTCAATGCTGTTGATCTGGGGCGGCACAAAGGGTGCGTTTGCCTGCAAAGTGCGCGAGCTCGGAGTCGTCATGCCATCCGCCTTCTGCGTCTGTGCTTGTCTCGAGGGCGCGAGGATTATAGCATCCGGGTACTCCGCAGCGCCTGACAAAGACATTTCGATTTCGTAATCTACGCCGGTCGCTGGCGCTGCCGCCACATCCGTAGTAGTCCCCGGGTAACACGAGACTCCGATCGGGCGGGTATAATCGCCGCGTCATGAAGCTCTCGGTGGTCATCCCCGTATACAACGAAGTGGACAATATTCGGGAAATTCTCAAGCGCGTCCGGGCGAGCAAGGCCGCGTCCGAGATCATCGTCGTTGACGACGGATCCCAGGACGGCAGTCGCGAGGTCCTTGCCCGTCTGGATGGAAAGAATCACATCCAGGTGCTTTTGCATTCCAAGAATCAGGGCAAAGGCGCCGCGGTCCGCACCGGCATAGCCGCCGCCCGCGGCGACGTCATCCTGATCCAGGACGCCGACCTCGAGTACAACCCGGGCGACTACCCCGCACTGCTCAAGCCGATCCAGGACGGTATCGCCGACGTCGTCTATGGCTCGCGTTTTCTTGGCGGGCCGCGGCGCGCGGTCATGTTCTGGCACATGATCGCCAACCAGCTGCTGACGCTTATGACAAATGTCTTGTACAACACCATCTTGACCGACATGGAGACCGGCTACAAGGTCTTCCGCCGTGAGGTGGCGCAGGGCATGCTGCTGCGCGCCCGCGGCTTCGAGTTCGAACCCGAGTTCACGGCCAAGATCCTGAAGCGCCGTCATCGTATCTTCGAGGTGCCCATTACGTTCAATCCCCGTGACTACTCGCAGGGCAAGAAGATCAAGCTCCTGGACGCGTTCGTCGCCGTATGGACGCTCCTGAAATACCGGTTCGTGGACTGATGCGCCGGCACATCCGGCCTGCACGGAAATAACCGCACGCGGCCGGTGGGCCGCGGGCGCCGTTGATCAATCAATTCCGCTGTCGGCCTGAGGGTAGCTCACCGGCTCAAGGATTCCACGGCTGCCTGCAGCACCACATCCTCTCCATTTGCCTCTTGCCTCAGCGTCTCCGCCGTGACGGGAACTCTGACGCCGGGCACCACACCGCCGCCTTCGATATGAATGTTGCCGTCTGCATCCAGCGCCCGGCCGATGGTCAATTGACAATAGATCCCTTCAGGCATGAAGAACGCCTCGACGCTGCCGCCGGCGCCCTCGGAGGGATACTGGCCAACGATCACCGCCCGATCGTTCAAAGTCAAGTCGTAGGAGAAGAATTCACACGCGCTGGCGCAGGCCGGCCCCACGAGCACTCTCACCCGGCCCGTATAGCGAAGGTCCTCCGGCGGCGGGATCATGATGGCCTCATCGCCCGGATCGAGGTAGAACTCTCCCGTGGTCTTGTCATAGCGCGCGGTTTTTCCCACCACCGTCTCGTCGTCGAAGAAGTATGCCGCCATCTGGTTCGCCAGCCAGCCGCTGCCGCCTGAGTTTTGCCGCATGTCCAATATCACGCCTGGGATCTGATTATCATTGAAGTAACGCAGCGCCCGCTCCCACACCTGGATCGACAGCACATCGTTGTCCAGGAAGCTGCTGATCTTCACGTAGCCATCTCCGCTGGGCAGCACGCTGAACTCGACCGGCAGCGAGGCGGGCGCCTGCCCGGCCGAGAATGAGGCCTGGCGGAAGCTCTCGACCTCGTTCACGATGACCAGACTTGCAGTCTCGCGGGATCCGCCCGGATTCTGGAATTGCACCTCCACCTCGCCTTTCGTCATCGGGAAGCGGGTGGCGTAACGCAGTTGTTGCAACCTCTTGATGACCGGGTTGCTGAAGGGCGACGACCACGGCAAGTTGTTCGTCACCACCGCCTCGATCGGCTCGCCATCGAACGCCAAGATCTCGGCGCCCCACTCCATGCCCGCCAGGGCAGCAGGGCCATCTTCGAGGACGTAATTGGCGATGACCTTTCCGTCGTCGGTTTCGCGTATGGCAAAGCCCAACCCGCCGGCAGTCTCGGTCTGGAAATCGCTCCCCAGCAGCGACTGATCGAATCCCACGTGTGTGTCGGGTATCGACCACATGAAATCGCGCAGCGCGCGTGCATACTCCAGGGCGGTGCGGCTCGTCCAGGCGGCCTCGAACCGGGGCCTGAACTCGGCCGCCTTTTCGTCCCAATCGACATCCTTGAATTCCGTGAAGGCATACTCCTTTCGGAATTTGTCCAGCATGGCATCGAAGGCCTCCGTGTACGAGAGCTCAGAGAAGTCGTCTTGCTCGGCCCCTTCGCCTTCGATCAGGTGGATCGCCAGGGTCCTGGATTGCTCGATGGCGAAAGGCGTCTTGTCCAGGTCGACCTGCGACCATCCGGCCGGCAGGTCCATCAGAGGATCGTCGTCCGTGAACAGCTTCTTGTCTTCACCAAAGCCGGATGGGAATCGCTGGTCGCCATCCGGCGCGTACACCAGGTACTTGCCGCCCACGACCTCGAGGTAGCTGTCACTCGCCTGGCTGATGTTCGTGGAGGCGTAGGCCGATGACCATCCGCCGCCGCCTTGGTCCCGGCGCTCGAGATACGGGTCGCCCCAAGTGTTGGTCCAGTAGGCCACCGCAAAGACCATCACGCCCGCGTCGCGCTGTCCATCATGATCGACGTCGTTCAGCGTTCCGTTGGGAGTGGCGGGCAGGGAGAGGCTGTAGGTGAACGGGGAGCTGAAGAAGTCCGAGGTGATCTTTCCCAGCACCTGCGATTCTGGAGGGAACACGAACTTGCGGTCGCGGCCAACAAAGCCGGTCTGGTCCTCCAGGATCACAATCGGTTGGGCAACACCCCGAGTGAAGAACGAATTGGTGTACGTGACCCTGCCGGTGATCGTGGTCGGTCCACCCTGGAGAGCCGGCAGGGCAGTCGGCGTGCCAGGATCGTTGATGCCGCAGGCCGCGATTGCCAAGCTCATCGCGAGGACGCCGCCCGCCAATCGCCTCAGCTTGAAGCTCATCTCTTCCTCCGTGGGTACCTGTAGGGGCGACCACAATGGTCGCCCCTGCGCGAACGATAGGGCATTATAACGCCCAGGCCGCAGCGGGCCGGGACGCCTCCGAGGCGCGGGGATCGGCGGTCTGAGGCCGCGAGCGCCGAACGCCGGCAAGCCGGCACCGCCTCCGGGACCGATCGATGCAAAAAGAAAACAATGAGCAACTGTGTTGAAAGTCAAGCGGCAAGGGGCTCTTGCCAAGGCGTCATATCCCGGATCATGGCGTTCAAGATGGTGAGGAGCTTGTGCATGCAAGCCACCAAGGCCACTTTCTTCTTTTTGCCGGAGGCCAGCAGGCGGAGGTAGAAAGTGCGGATCACCGGATTGAAGCGAGCCGCCACGATCGTTGCCATGTACAGCGCCTGCCGCACTGAGGTCCGTCCGCCTTTGATCCGGCGTGTGCCTCGGCGTCGGCCGCTGTCGTCGTTGAAGGGCGCCACGCCCACCAGGGCGGCGATCTTCTTGCGGTCCAACTGTCCCAGCTCGGGTAGGTCGGAGAGCAGGACCAAGCTGGTAATGGGACCGACCCCTTTGGCGCTACGCAGGATGCGGTCCTTGTCTTGGAAGCCCGGCGTGTCCTGCAAGTCCTTTTGGATCTGCTCGGTCAGTTGATCGATCTCCTGCTGCAGCCAGGTCACATGCTCCTGCACGCCCGCTCGCAGGCTCAGGCGGGTGCTCAGCAGGTGGTTCTTCTCTGCCACCAGCATCTCCAGCAACTGCCGGCGGCGGCCCACCAGGGCCGAGAGCTTCTGGACGGCTTCGTCCGGCAGCGGCATGGGCGAGAGCTTCGCCGCTTCCCCGAAGCGAGCCAGCAGGTGGGCATCCAGCTTGTCCGTCTTGGCCAGCAGCCCCAGCGCTTTGGCGAACTCGCGCACCCGGCCCGGGTTGACCAAGGCGACCGGGACGCGGCTGGCACACAACTCACTGACCAACGGCCATTCCAAGCCCCCGGTGGATTCGACGACCACCAGAGCCGGCTGCAAGGCACTCAGGCGACGCAGGGTCTCCCGGATGCCGCCTTCATCGTTCGCAGCCTGCCAGAACTCGCCGTCTGCTCCCACGCCGATGTCCAGGCGCTCCTTGGATACATCGATGCCTACGAAAGGATGTGCCTCCATCTTGATTCTGCCTCCAGCCGTGCATATAATGAAGTTGCCCGTTCTAGCAGAATTCGGTCTTCTCGACCACACAACTGTTCGGGCGCTTTTCACGACGGACACGGCGGCCGCGCTCATTGACGGTCTCGATCGACCAAGGAACAACCGGCCTGCCGTGTCCCTTTCAATATACTAGGAACGATTCT
>JAZDHO010000129.1:0-8605 GCA_043805815.1 Chloroflexota bacterium | reverse complement strand
TCTACCTGGATGTTTTCAGCTGCGCACCCTACGATCCGCAAGCCGTGGCGGCCTTCGCCAAGGAGTATTTCCGGGCGGAGAAATTGACTCTGCGCGCGATCGAGCGCCGCTAGCGGAGCACGATCCACGCTGCGCGACTGGTTGCCCGCATCACGGCGTTGAGTGAAGGCGCTCGTCTGGCGACTCCCGTTTGCCCGGGCTGTATAATTACGCATCCGTTCATTCCCACGGCCTTCTGAGACCCCATGGCATTCTCACTGGTCCGCTATTCACAGCAAGACCCGCGCTGGAAGGATGACAGGCTCGGCGGCGGCCGACATACGATCGGCTTTATCGGCTGCGCGCTGACGGATGTCGCGATGTACGCCAGCGGCTGGGGATTCACGGAGACCCCGGGGACACTCAATCGGAAGCTCAAAGATGCAGGCGGCTTCATCAACCAGGCCATCGTCTGGGGGGCGATCACCAAACTCTATCCTCAGATCAAATCCACCGGCCTGACCATTTGCGGCGATGCAGCTGCTCCGATCGCCGACATCAACGCTTCGTTAGCTTCCGGTCAACCGGTAATTGTTGAGGTCGATTTCTCCCCAGCGGGCGGTCTGCAGACCCACTGGGTGCTGCTGTACAAGAGCCTGAACAACGACTACCTGATGCTGGATCCGTGGCCGTACCCGATCGAGACAGGCGAGGCGACGCTCATGTCGCGCTTCGGCCACGGCAGGAAGCTGCAGCGCGCCATCAAGGCCATAGCCTGGTATCAATGCAGCGCCGCCCCGCCGCTACCGGTTCCGGGGCCGGTTGAGACCGACCTGTACATCTGGCCGCTGCCATCAGCGACAGCCGGCCTGCGCCTGAGGCCGCAACCCTCGACAGAGTATCCGGCAATCTACGCAGAAATGCCCGGCGTGCGGCTCAATGTGATCGAAGAGAAGGCCGGGGCGCTGGTGAAGATAGGAAAGCAGGGTGAGTGGATCCACGTGCGCGATCCGAACGGGCATCAAGGCTATGTGGCTGCCTGGTACGTGGAGGTCGTTCCCTCAGATGCCCCGGCACCTACGCCGATCCCGCCGCCGGCTTCGGAGCCGCGGAAGTTCCAGGTGGTCGTACTGCGCAGCGTGGGCCCGCTTGGCCTGGCAGTTCGGGCTGCACCTTCGCGGGGCGCGGCCAAGATCAACGTCGAGAAGCCGGGCGCACGGCTTACGGTGTTGGAGCCGGCCAGCAGCGGCCTGTCCAAGATCGGGGTGGAAGGGCAATGGCTGGCGATCAAGGCCACGAGCAATAAGCGCGGCTATGTGGCCGCGCAATACATCGAATTGATATCATGATACGTTCGGCGCGCAACGCTTTGATCGCGTGGGCCGCGCTTAGCGCGCTGGTGGCGGCCAGTCTGTGGGTCATCCATCTCGAGCTGGGCAGTGGAGGCTTGGGGGTGTTCATCCAGCAGCCTCCGTTGATCAACCTTCCGGTGACGCTGGCCTCGGTGGCACTGCTGTGGCTGTCCGCCGGCTTGCTGCTCTACCTTGTCCAATCCGGGTCTATCAGCGCGCGCAACCTGTTCACTGTCTCCGGTTTCTTCATCGTCTGTTGGTCAACCCTGAACATCCTGAGCGAGCGCTGGCGCTACGGCGACTACACCTACTACTTTGAGTCGGCAGCGACCATGTACAGGAACGAGCCCTTGCACGGCTCGTATTTCTATCCGCCGTTATGGGCAACGCTGACGCAATTCCTGGTGCCCGCCGGCGAGCAAACTTTCTTCATAGTGCTCTGGCTGTTGGATTTTGTCTCGTTCGCTGCCTTCTACGTGCTGCTGCACCGGGTCCTGGAGAGATACGGGTTCGGTGCGCGCCTGGCGGCGCTGGTCACGACCGTCTTCATGCTGGCCAACGCCCCGCTGCTCCGCACGTTGGTGTATGTGCAGGTAAACCTGCACACGCTAAACCTGATATTCCTTGCACTGCTGCTGCATCCAAAACGCCCGCTGCTGTCGGCGTTGATGCTGGCGCTCGCCGTGCACCTTAAGGGCTCGCCGGCTGTGCTGGTACTGGCGTTCCTGCTTGAGAAGGACAGGCGCTGGCTGGCCTGGTTTGGCACAAGCCTGGTTGCGATCGCGGGGATCACCATCATCACGGATGGCTTCACGCCATTCATGGATGTGCTGCAGCACTGGCAGGGCCTGGCGCTATCGAACAACACGATCTACCACGACACGAGCTTTGACTCGTTTCTGCGCTCGACCGCGCAGTTCATGCGCATCGACCCGCTCTGGACGCGTGTTCTGACCTTTGCCGCAAAGGTTCTGCTCGCGGCAGCCAGCCTCCTAACGATGGTCCGCAGCGCGCGCAGCCTGCAGTTTGTGAGGTCCCGCGAGGCGGGCGCGCAGATGCTGAACGCCATTCCGCCTCTCTTCATCTTGCTGACACTGAGCGCGCCCGTGGTGTGGGAACACCACGGCGTCTTCGTGGCGCTCTCGTTCCTGTTGATGCTCAAGCGCCTCGAGACTGCGCACGAGTGGCTGTGGTTTGGCTTTGCCTACCTGGTGGAGTTCCTGCTCCCGACCTTCGATTTCTACCCTTGGTCGTTCGGGCGGCTGGTCGCGCCGATGATCATCTTGTGGCAGATGTGGCGGCTGGCGCAGCGCAAGGGCGATGCGGCCGTGTTCACCAGGCTGAACCGTTGGCTCGAGAAGCTGCCGGCGCTGAAGCTGGGCGCCGGGCCGTAGTCCCGGAGTCCGCTAGCTGGACACGTTCAGCGCCCCCACAAACGATTCCACCATCGACTCGAGATTCACTTCCTCGGACACGATGCGCAACGACTCGTCCCCCATCGAGCGCAATTTCCCCACATCCGCCAGCGCCAAACGCAGTGTGTTGACCAGCGCGGGGTAGTCCTCCGGGGGAATCTGCCAGCCGTTGCCCTCGCGGACGAGGTCATCCTGCGTCCCATCGCCCCTGGCCACGATCACCGGCAAGCCGCGCGCCATGGCCTCTTGCACTGCCAGTCCCCCGGTTCCGGGCAGGACGAAGAGATCCGCCTGCAGGAAATACGGATCCAGCTCATCGCCGTGTTTTGCGCCGGTGAATTCCGCTGCGGGGAATGCCTGCCGAGCGAGCGACTCCAGTCGCCCGCGTTCAGGCCCATCACCGACAATGACAAGGCGAGGCTGTGGTTGCGGCATCTCGGCGCAGGCGCGCAGCAAGGCGTCAACATGCTTGCGAGCCTGCAGTCTTCCCACAAAGAGGATGGTTGCCTGGTCCGCAGGCGGCTCGCGGTCCGGCTTGCGGGACGGACGCGGGGCAACTGAGTTCGTGGCAACGAACACGCGCTGAAGCGGGAAGCCGGCAGCCGCGTACTCGCGCGCGCCGCGCCGGCTGTAGGCGATGAGCGCATCGAACTGCCCCAGGAACCGGCGACGTCGCGCTTGCCGAAGGCCGCCGAGCAATCCGGTGAGTGGTGGCGCTCCCAAACCCCAGCCGATGACGCGGCGCCCGCGCGCGTGCATCCAACGCACAGCCGAGGGGGTTGCAAGGTAGCGCGCGTTGGCCTCCACGATCAGCGCGTCGGGGTCCCACGCCTCCAACCAGGATCTGAGCCCGCCCTGATGGCACAGGTAGAGGTCGCCGCCCAGGATATGGACATTGGCGGCCGCCGAATAATGTGCCAGGCGCGGCGCAGCGGTGACGATGCCCTCGTCCGGTCTGGGTTGTCCTGCAAACAGGCTCAGCCCGCCGTCGCAGGCTGCCGCCAGCATATCGAAGAAGGGGACGCGGTAGTTGGGAAGGACGCGCTGTTGCAATCCAAGCCGGCCGCGGTAACGCGCGCTCATTCCGGCTGGGTATGCGAGGCGGGCCAGGCCGGCGACTTGTGCACGTGCACAACCTTCCATGTTCCAGCTTGCTTCACCATGACGCGGCTCTCGTTGTGCGACACCACCTGCACGCCGTCCGGAAGCGCGCTGCTCACCAGCAGGGTGTAGCTGGCGATGGCCGCGTCCCCGTAGCGCTGGATGGACAGGTTGGCCAAGTCGAAACGCGTTTCCACGCTCTGCTTTGCATCTGAACCGAAGACCGTGCCGCGGCCGGCATTCGATCCCATCATGAATTCGTGGAATGGGAGTCCTTCGATGCGGTGCGGCGTGATCCACCACTCGTACAGCGTGAGGTCGGGGGCGGTTGTCCCGTTGTACATGGCGGTGTCGTTCTCTTGAATGGCTTTCAGGTGACGCAAGAGAAACTCGTGGACTTCCTGATCCATCTAGGCCTCCAGTAGAACCTTCAAGTAACCGTCCACCATCTTCTCCACGCCCAACGCTTGGACTGCATGCTCCCGCGCCGCGCGGCTGAAGCGCTGTCGGTCGCGCAGTATCTCGGCGGCGGCCTGCGCCAGTGCAGGGACATCAGGCTTTTCGAGCCGCCAGGGATCGCCGCCGTACGGCACCAAACGCCCCGAGTCGCCCAGGACGAGCTCGTTCAGGGCGCCCGTATCAAACGCCGCCACCGGCAGTCCGCAGGCCAGGGCTTCGATGACGGCGTTCGGGCAGGCGGCGTTGAGATCGGCAGAGAACAGCAGGTGGGCGGAGCGATCGATCTCGGGGATGCGCTCGCGGGGCACGGTGCCCGCCCAGACGATCGGCACCGAGGCGCCCGCTCGTACCGCAGCCTGATGACCCGCCTCGATCTTCCCAACCACCAGCAGTTCCATGGGGAAACCGTGCGCGAGCTGCAGGATGTGCGCGAGCTGCAGCGCGTTTTCCAGCCCCATATCGTAGCCGCCGCCGAGGCTGCCCTCGACAACCAGCAGCCGGCGGCGTTCCGATGGAGGCTGCCCAGAGCCTTCGGGCCGAAACTCGTCCAGGTCCACGCCGTTGTGCACGACGGATGACGGCGTCCCTGGCTTTCCGTACCATCCGTCCCACCAGCGGCGCGTGAAATCGCTCTGGTACAGGATGTGGGTGGCAATGCGTGCGCGGATCAGCGAGAGGATCAGGTTGCCGTATTCGGCGCGCAGGAAATGACGGGCGCCTGTATTGCGTCTTCGATGCACCCAGTTGATGCCATCGAGCCGCTGCACGACGCGCACGTGCCGGCGGCGCGCCCCAAGTAACGGAAGCAGATGCCGCGTGCCGGCGATCACCAGCAGCGCATCGCACTCATCCTGAGGATCGTGCGTCACCGCGATCGCGCGTCTGGCAAGCTCCGCCTCGAACGTATGCCGGAACGTGGCCATACCTCCGATCCTCTCCACTGCGGGCACGATGCAAATGCGAGGCATGTGAAAAATTATATCGTAGCAGCAAGGCCGGCATGGGGTTCTATGGTATCCTTGCCGCAGCCCATCGGGAGCCACAAATGTATATTGCCATCGAAGGGGTGATCGGTGTGGGCAAGACCACCCTGGCGCGTCTCCTGCGGCCGATGCTGGAGGCTGAAATTTTGCTGGAAATCTTCGAAGAGAATCCCTTTCTTTCGGATTTCTATGGCGACCGGGCGCGCTATGCATTCCAGACCCAGATCTTCTTCCTGCTCAGCCGCTATCATCAGCAGCGGCGATCGGTGCCCGAGCTGCTCGGCGCCGGCAGATCCCTGATCTCCGACTACACCTTCGCCAAGGACGCCCTCTTCGCACGCATCAACCTTAAGGGTGACGAGCTGGCGGTGTATCACAAGGTCCACGAGGCCCTCGGCGAGAAGATCCCCCGGCCGGATCTGATCGTGTACCTGCGCGCCGACACGGCCGTATTGATGCAGCGCATTGCGCTGCGCGACCGCGCCTACGAGCGCAACATGGATCAGGGCTACATAGAGCTCCTGAACCGGGCCTACGAGGAATTCTTCTCGCAGCCCGCGGATCCTTCGCCGGTCCTGGCCATCGACACCAACGCCCTCAATATCATCCAGAACCCGGAGCACCTTAAGTACATCGAGAACCGCATCCGGGAACAATTGCAGTTGAGCCCCTTCCAGCCGAGCCTGCCGCTCAACTCGTAGGCCCCGATGCGCGTCACGCGGGAATCCCTCATCCGCATTGCCAGGGAGTCAACCCAGGAACGGGCGTACAACGACCACAGCATCGTGGCGGCGTACCTCACAGGTTCACTCATCTCCGGCGACGACCCGATGCTCGGCGGCACGACCGACATCGATCTGGTTCTGGTGCACAGCAAAGAACCCCCCGCAGTCCGGCAGATCGTCAAGCTCACTCCGGATTTCCATCTGGATATCCGGCACAGGACCCGGTCCGACTTCGGCACGCCGCGCGAGCTGCGCACCGATCCGATGCTCGGATGGGAGCTGTACGACCCGATGTTGTTGTATCAGCGGGAGAAATTCTTCGATTTCATCCAGGCCGGCCTGCGCGCCGGCGTCGAGTTCGGCGCGCCGGAATTCGTGCTCGCCCGCTGTCGCGCGCTGTACTCCGCCGCGCGCCAGGCCTGGTTTGACCTGTCCGACCTGAACGGGGAGAAAGCGGGCTCCGAAGACGTCCGACGCTACCTGGCGGCCGTGAACGACGCGGCAAACGCGGTCGCCGAGTTGAACGGCGGTCCGCTGGCAGAACGGCGCCTGCTGCACGACTTCCCGATGCGCGCGCAGGCCGCGGAGCGCCCGGACTTCACGGCCGCAGTATTCAATCTGCTGGGCGCCGCGCAGATAGACGCAGCAGTGCTGGAGAGCTGGCTGGAGCCATGGAAGATCGAGTTTCTGGCCGCCGCGGAGCGGGGCAAAGTGGCTGCGCGCATCCACGCTGCCAGGCTGAACTATTATGAGAAGGGCGTTCGAGCACTGCTGCACGGCGAGACGCCGCTGGCGGGGTTGTGGCCGCTGATCCACACGTGGACGCTCGCGGCCACGGTGCTATTCGAGCCCATGGGTGCATCCTGGACGGAAGCCTGCCATCAGCTGGGGCTCTTGGGAGCGCCCCTGGGCGAGAAGATCACTGGTCTGGACAAGCACCTGGACGAGATCGAGGTCCGTCTGGACGAAATCGCGGCTGCCAACGGATTGGAGACTTCCACCAGCATCTAGCCCCCACATATTGGATCTCGGCGCGGCCGTGAGGACTAGCGGCTTGTGGATAACACCCTCAAATATGTGGATAAGGTCATCCTGCTGTGGACAGTAGGCTTAAAATACGCGAAACCGGAGGAAAAGAGCAAAAAACGCACCCCCCATATATGGGGGGTGCCGTGTTGAAGAGGCTAGATATGGATGCCGTGGTTGTCAGGAAAAAGGCCAGTCAAACCGTCCAGAAAGTCTCCACATTTGGCTGGGGATGATGCTGGCATGACTTCGCCGCATATGTGGAGCAGAAGCATCGCTATTCCTCCACCGGTGCCGCCCTCGTTGCTGTTTCCACATCATCCACAACCCCTACTACTACTACTAATTCCATTGTTCACTCTGATAGAGAGAAGAGAGGATTCTCGGAGTTGCGGTGAGCCTGCTCAACTGTGATTCTGAGATGGGCGTATGCGCACCCGCAGGGTGCGGAACCCACGCTTGGGGCTCGAATATGAGCCGCAAGCCCATGCTATGCCTGCGCGCCACGGCTGTAGCGCGAGCAGTTAGGGTGCTGGGGTACCAATCGGCGTGGCCGTCGTCAGAGTGACGCCGAGCAGCCGCGCCAGTTCAACCGAATACTGGTCGTGGTATTGGCGGGAGGCCACAATTCCCGTACCCAGCACGGCGATGTTGGGATTGGGTTTCTGAAATGCAAGAAGCGTCTGCAGTACGCTATCCATGTATAGGAGTTCAAAGCGCTTCAAGTCAACGAGGCAGGTAGGAGCGATCTGATCCTGTGCGGCGCGGCGAATCGCCTGCATGGGAGGGATGACCTTTAGAAGCTCTGATTGCGCCACGTTGGATGCCAGCGCCGCGTAGTCATCGAACTGGCGCATGAGGTCGTTCAGGGGATTGACGGAAACGACCAGATTCTCCGCGCTGCAGGGATCGGGAGTGGAGGTTGCTGCCGGCGCCGCACCTGGCCCGGCGGGAGATGGCGTACTGCAGGACGTCAAGAACAGCAGGCCGGCGATCAGAAAAGTGGAACTGAGCGCAACAGGCTTCATGTGGCGCACCCCTTCTTTCGCTTTGACAACAGGATGGATCGGCAACCATAATCGCTGGCAATTCTAGCAGATTGCACGCCGCGCAGGCCGGTTATCGCGTGTACCGCGGGGATTCGATGGCTGCAACGTGCTGCGCCGGCTCAGCGCCCGGCCCCTGGCAACCCTCGAACAACTTGTTCTGGAGTGGGCGCTGCGATGACGAACAATCGGCCCCAGGTGCGTATGCCGTCGGACGCAATGCAGGTCTGCAGTACGACGGCGCCATGCCGGCTGTACATGCGGGAGAAAAGCGTGGCAGCGCTCATTTGGGCGCCGCTTGCCAGGTCGATGAACTCGCTATCGACGCTGTTCGGCTGCAGGGCCTGGAAGCGGAAGATGTCTGTTACCACGAAGGACGTCTTGCGACCGTCGCCGCGGATCAGGTAGATCGGCTGCCCCATCTCGATGAGCGCGAACTGGGCACCCGCCAGGTAGTTGTGCGCCAGCAGGCCCGTGGAGCCCCGTTGTGAGGCCTTGCCGAATTGCGTCAGGACATTC
>JAZDHO010000128.1:0-4330 GCA_043805815.1 Chloroflexota bacterium | reverse complement strand
GTTGCTTGATCGGTACTTCCTGGTCGTTGTGGACGGCACCGGCATGCTTACCTTCTCCGAGCGCCATTGCCCCCATTGCATGACCGTGGCCCATCACGGGCGCACCACCTACTACCATCCCGTCCTGGAAGCGAAGCTGGTGACCCACGATGGACTGGCCTGCTCCCTGATGACCGAGTTCATTGAGAACCCTGACCAGTACCCCTCCAAGCAGGACTGCGAACTCAAAGCCTTCTACCGCCTGGCCGAGCGGCTCAAGCGGCGCTTCCCGCGCTTACCTCTCTGTCTGCTTCTGGACGGCCTCTTCGCCGGTGGCCCGACCTTCTCCATCTGTGCCCAGGCGGGCTGGAAGTTCATCATCGTCCTGCCTGAGGAGGGCATCCCCACGCTTCACGAGGAGTTCAATGCGCTCCTCCCCTTGTTCCCCGCCAACCACCTTACATTCCACCCGGCCGCTCTGTATCACACTGTGCAAGACTTCACCTGGGTCAACGACATCGCCTACTCCGACTCCGACCACCACCCCCACACTCTCTCTGTGATCCGTTGCCTCGAGACCAAGCCAACTGCCACACCAGAACCTCACTCCACCCGTTTCAAATGGATCACCAACCTGCCCGTCAAAGCGACGAACGTGATCGAACTCGCTAATCAAGGAGGACGTCTACGCTGGAAGATCGAAAACGAGGGCTTCAACGTACAAAAGAACGGGGGCTATGCACTGAAACACATCTACTCACACCATCCAGTCTCGGCCAAGGTGTTCTACTTGCTGCTGCAACTCGCCCACACACTGGCCCAACTCATCGTGTTAGCGTCCGGGTAACCGTTCAGATGGATAGTTCCTGGTTTGTCAATCCCCAATAATGGGGATAGACAAACCGCGAGAAATGTGGCATACTATTCGATATGAGCGATCTACCAGCACCGACCGGCATTTCCCCTGAGGACTGGGCCGCCACCCCGGTCGCAGTACAGCAGTTGGTGGTGCTTCTGATCGGACAGATTGCCGAGTGGCGAGAGCGGGTGAACAAGACCTCGCGGAACTCGTCCAAGCCGCCATCCTCGGATGGGCCAGGCGTCCCGCCACGTCAGAGACGTCCCTCGTCGGGGCGCAAGAAGGGCGGTCAGAAGGGGCACACTGGACACGGGCGTTCGTTGAAGCCGGTCGAGCAAGTGAAACGCGTGGTGGAGCTCAAACCGACCAGTTGTAGTGCGTGTGGGGTGCTGTTGTTGGGTGAAGACGCAGACGCGGTTCGGCACCAAGTGACCGAGTTGCCCCGCATAGAACCGGATGTGATCGAGTATCGGAAGCACACGCTGACCTGCCTGGTGTGCGGAATGCCGACCACAGCTGAGTGGCCCGTGGATATGCCAACGGGCGGTTTCGGGCCACGGGCGCAAGCGACCATTGGCTATTTGACCGGGCGGATGGGGATGAGCCAGCGGGACGTGGCAGAGAGCATGGAGGCGGTCTTCCACACGGACGTCAGCCTGGGGAGCATTCCGGCGCAGGAGGAGCGGGTGAGTGCGGCGCTGGCCGAGACGGTGGAGGAGGCGCGCAGCTACGTGCAGCAGCAAGCGGTCAACAACGTGGATGAGACCAGTTGGCGGGAAGGGACACAGCGTTGCTGGCTGTGGATCAACACCACGGCCCTGGTGACGGTGTTTGCGGTGATTGCCACACGGGGAGCAGCCGGGGCGCGGCAAGTGTTGGGTCAGGTGTGGCAGAAAGTCGTCGGCTCGGATCGCTGGTCGGGTTACAACTGGCTCGACCCGCAGTGGCGACAGGTGTGTTGGGCACACTTGAAGCGCGACTTCCAGGCTTTCGTGGACCGCGCAGGCGAGGCCGGGCGTATCGGGAGCGCCTTGCTCGAGCAGGCAGGCCAGATGTTTGGCCTGTGGCATCGGGTGCGCGATGGGACCCTGAGTCGGCCAGAGTTCCAGTCCTGCATGCAGCCGATCCAGACGCGTGTGGGGGAACTGCTGCGCGAAGGGGTCACCCTGAAGTGTGACAAGACCCGTCGCACGTGCGAGAACCTGCTCGACCTCGAAGTGGCGTTGTGGACATTTGTCCGCGTGGAGGGTGTCGAACCGACCAACAACGACGCCGAACGCCGGGGACGCCGCGCCGTTCTGTGGCGTCGCCGCAGTTTTGGTACGCAGAGCGAGCAAGGGAGCCGTTTCGTCGAACGCGTGCTGACGACCGTCACCACCTTGCGCCAGCAGAACCGTGACGTGCTCGACTACCTGACCGAGGCTTGTGCCGCCGCCGTTCGCGGCGACAAGCCTCCCTCTCTGCTCCCTGACACCGTGGCTATTCACGCCGCGTATTTGTTTACCGAGTGTTCTTTCATTGTAACGGAAGGCGAGCGTCTAATGTCAATAGCGATTCCTGGCTATTGAAATCCAGTGTCTTTTGGTGTATCCTGTGGATATGTTGGAGACAGACCTGATTACGGAAAACGAGCGGCTGCGAGCCGAGAACGCGGTGCTTCGGCAACGCATTGCGGAGTTGGAGGAAGCGGTCGCGCAGCAGAAGGCCGAGTTGGAGAAGCTGCGAGGCCGGCTGGAGGAAGCCGAGCGTGCCGGTAAGCGGCAAGCGGCGCCGTTTTCCAAAGGACCTCCGAAGGCCAACCCGAAACGCCCTGGTCGGAAGGCGGGGCATTTGCCAGCACACCGTCCTCGGCCAGAGCGTGTCGACCGCGTCTTGGCAGCCGAGTTGCCGCCGGCGTGTCCGGACTGCGGCGGGGAACTGACGAACCACCGGGTGGAGGAGCAGTTTGTGATCGACATTCCCCCGGTTGAACCTATCGTGACCCAATTCAACGTGCACATTGCCGACTGTGCGCGGTGCGGGAAGCGCGTGCAGGGTCGCCATCCTGAGCAGATTTCGGATGCGCTGGGGGCGGCGGCGGTACAGTTGGGGGCGCGCAGCTTGGGCTTTGCGGCGGAACTGAAGCACGGGATGGGCATCCCCTACCGCAAGGTCGAGCGGGTATTGTCCAGTGGCTTCCATCTGGACGTGAGTCCCGGCGGATTGGCCCGCAGCGGCCAGCGTCTGGCCCGTCAGGGCAAGCCGAGCTACGAGCGGCTGATCCAGGTGCTGCGCGAGAGTGCGGTGGTGAATGCCGATGAAACGAGTTGGAAGATCGGCGGGCAGAGGGCCTGGCTGTGGGTCTTCACCAATCTGGAAGCGACGGTGTACACGATCGACCCCACGCGGGCGCACGAGGTGGTCGAGCGTGTGCTGGGTAAGGAGTTCGACGGTGTTCTGGGGTGCGACTGTTTCCCGGCCTACGACCCGTTGCCCTATCGGCAGCAGAAGTGCCTGGGCCACTTGCTGCACCGGTGCAGCAAGATCACGCTGCTGGAGAGTGAGGAAGCCGTAGCATACAGCCAGAAAGTGGCTCACTTTCTGCGCCGGGCGATCCAGCTGAAGGAACGGAAGGGCAAAATGAGTCCTCACGGCTATCGGGTGGCTCGGGGTAGATTGCAGGTAGCCCTGGATCGGCTGCTGGCCGAAGAGAGCGCCGATCCAGAGATTGCCAAATTGGTCAAGTTGTTGACCAAACAACGTGCCCATCTATTGACCTTCCTCTACGTTGACGCAGTGGACGCCACCAATAACATCTCTGAACGACGCATCCGCCCGGCGGTGATCGTGCGCAAAATCTCGGCTGGCAACCGCAGCGACCGGGGTGCTGACACCCACGCGATCCTGACCAGCATCATCCAGACCTGCCGCCAACAGCGACGAGACTTCCTGGATGTAGCCACTGAACTCCTCCGCAGTCCGAGACCGCGAGATTTGAACCTGGTCGCGACGAACCCACCAGGCGGGTCAATGCAGCCCAGTTGCGGGCCAACTCAACCTTCGGGACCATAGCTGTGGCTGGTCTTCAACCCACCAGGCACGCACGACCCGGTAAACAAATACGATCTGGCGCAACGTGAAAACGCGTGTGTGGATCCCGCTCGTCGCGGCCTTTGGCTTCTCAATGACCCTGCTCTCATTCATTGCTGGGCAAGTGAACACACTGGTCGTGTTAGGACTGGCGCTATTCCTGTTCCTCAGCGCGTCAAGACGCGACTTCGCAGCGGGTGCCAGCCTTGCGCTGACGACTGTCAAGCCGCATCTCGTCATCCTCACCCTACCGCTCTTGATACTCGACATCATGTGGCGCAAGCAGTGGCGCGTGCTGGCGGGGTTGGTGGGCGCGCTGCTTGGCTGTGCACTCGTCCTGTTCGTCCTCTATCCCGGCTGGCCAATCAGTTTCTGGCACTTGGTAACCTCGGGAATGAACACCATCCGAGAGACGCCCACGCT
>JAZDHO010000127.1:0-5744 GCA_043805815.1 Chloroflexota bacterium | reverse complement strand
TCTTCTTAGTCTTTGGCCGGCGACAGGAAATCAGACTGCACTCGCTGCACAGTACCCCAATCCGGGGATTGCAGAGCCTTTGGCCGAGCGGTTTGACGCATAATGATTGTGAAGGATTTCCTAATATTGCATAGATCCATATGTTGACGTACAGTGAATAAGCGGCGTGGAGGCGCCCGTTTGTCCCCTGCCCAAGGCTCGATTCCAGATTACTTGTGCCGTGAGGGAATTTCGCGGTGTGGGGGAGGAGCTCGCACGGCGGCCCCAACTATGGCACGTGCGACATGCAAGCAGTGGGGTTGAGTCGATCAACTAAATACATAGTTGTCCACCCGAAGATCGTGCCGGCGCTAACGATGAATGGAGAAGAAACATGCGCAACCCTTCTACCAGGTTATTTTCTGTCGCATTCCTGACTGTTGCCCTCCTCACCAGTTGCGCGCCGTCCACCTCGGCCCCGCTGCCTACGCCCACACCGCTTCCTGGTGAAATCAACAACCCAGCGGTATTGGGCCTGGGAGCCGAGTTCGTGCCGATCTGTAGGCAGTGCCTCAACAAGGTCTTTCCGTCTGATCTGGCTTATGCCGCGGGAATGAAAGAACTCAGGAATTCCCAGTATCCCGACGGTTTGATTCCTTGGTTCCGGTTCCAGATCAAGAAGTTCTTCGCCTTCGCGAATGGCGACAACACGCGGTTTGTCGAAGGCAATACCGTATTCTTGACGGATCCCAAAGATCAAGCCGTGTTCGACGACCTGTTCATCGCAAAGTTCTATGCGAACTGGAATCAGAGCGTGCAGCAGTGGACGCCGGATGCCGCGGAGATCAAGGACGTCACGGTCGGCGATAAATCCGTTGGAGCAACAGCAGAACTTACGGTCGATGGTTTTGCCTGGCGCCTAAGCGCGGTGTCGTTCCGCGCAGGAGACGTTGGCGCCTTCGTTTTCACCCTCTACCCCGCAGCCGCGGATGCTCCCGGCGATATCGTGAAGATCGCCCGGATGTACGCCGACAGCATAAAACAGTAGCCCACAACGCGACTGTGGCTGGCGTCACACGGCGCCCACGGCGTGGCCGTATGTAGTCATACGCCTTCCTCCAGCGCTCGATCCAGCTCGCCTCGAGGATGGCTCCATCTTCGGGTGATCTCCAGCGCGTTCTGATTGTTATCTGCACGGGCAGGGGTACCTGGATCCAGCGCTCGGACATGAAACTGGGCTGCGCTACAAGTGGATGCAGGGCCGGTAATGGATCGAAGGGGCCTGGGGGCAGAATCAGTGCTTTGGGATCGGAATAGTTGGCTCCGACGTTGACCTGCGTCTCATCATTGAGCGCTACGGGCCATGGGCGAGACGGGTGTTCTTCCCCCACCCAGCGGACCTGCTTGCGCAGGGCAGCACACCTCCGGGCCAAGCCACGGGCGAATTGCTGCTCACTTTTCCGGCAGCTGATCTGCAGCACTGGCAGCCGATGTACCTGGGCGGCTGACGCCCGGCTACCAGCTGCCAAGCAGGCCTGGAACCCATCGACGCTTGCTTTTCCGACAGAAGTTGCTATGATGAGGTTGAAGACTGGCAGCGTACCGCTCCACCGAAAGGCGGGAAGGGTAGCACGGGGCGAGGCGCGTGGGCTCCACGCGGTCATTTGGGAGGCGCATGATGTCCAGGTATGCAAATGGTGTCCAGCCCTTAGCCCTGATCCTGGCGCTTATCTTGAGCAGCTGCAATTTGCCGTCAAACGTTGCCGAACCTGAGTTCTCGGCCGACGATATCGCCAATACGGCCGTGGCCAAGGCGCTGACTGCGCAAGCGGCGGCCGCACCGAGCGCAACTCCGGAGCCGGCGGCGGTCGTTCCGCCGGCCGCGGCGCAATGCAGCGCCACCGTCACCGCCAATACGGTCGCCAATGTGCGATCAGGACCCGGGACTGATTACGACGTGATTGGAAGCCTGCCAACCGGGGGCACTGCCCTCGTCGCAGGGACCAACAACGCCCACACATGGTGGTACATAGGATTTGCAGGTGGACCGGGAGGTTACGCGTGGATAGCAGGAAGCGTCGTCACCGCCGCATGCCTGTCGGCAGTCGTCCAGGTAGTGGCCGCGCCTCCGCTGCCGGCCGCGCCGCCCCCGGGTGGGCCGGTACCTACAGCAACTCAGAAGTTCAACTTGGGGCCGCTGCTGATCCCTGGATTGGAGTTTTACCTGCTGCCCTCTCCCACGCCGATCATTGATCTGCCGGACCTCGATTTCGATTTCGATTTCAGTTTCCCGTAGGTGGTGGGCAGGACTGGCCTATGCAAGAGCGTCTCGGATACGCCAGGCGTGCTGGCTTATGATGGATTTCGGGAGTGGGTTTTGACAGCTGCCCGAGGGCTGCCGGACAAGCTGTAGGGGACTTCCACATTGCCTGAAGGCTCATTCCGACCAGCCGGTCCTCGCTCAGCTTCTGATACTCCACGCGCGGCACTTCCACGTGAATATCGATCCGGTCCAGCAGCGGGCCCGAGATGCGCTTCTGATACTTCGTCACGGCCGACGAGGCGCACGTGCAGGCCTTGTATGGGTCCCCGAAGTAGCCGCACGGGCAGACGTGCGGTGACGGGCTAATTTGGCCTCCAGACGATTGGAGCGACACCCAGCACAAGCGACGCCGCGTATAATCTATGGATCGTGATCGGGCCGTTCCGAGGACGCAAACGCCCAGCGGGTTGTGCCATCGTGTGGCTTTATGGCGGTCAGCCCCGGACGGAGGACCAAATATGAACAAGGGACTTGCTCTCATACTCGGCCTGATCTTGACGTTCCTGACCGCTTGCGGCCAGGTGCCCGGCGCTAGCGATGCTGCCCCCTCTACCTACTTCGTGACCTCAATCGGTCCGACTATGCCAATGGTCTTGGAATGACTCTGGCAAATGATGTAGACCGGCTCGCCATGATAGGCAGAATTGGAATTGAGGCCGAAAGCCTTGGTATATGTGCCGGAGACCAGTTTCACGTCGAAGTCAACGAGGGTGAGCCACGCTGGCTGGTCTGCGGTCGTTGTCCAGAGACTCGGCAAAGCTTTGACGTCGTCGGGTGTCTTGCCCTCAGCCAACGTGACAAAGGAATAGCTCCAGACATTTCCGCCGCCAGTATCCTGGATGTCGAAGGTAAAGGTGACCTTGGCTGGGATCTGCATGGGCCCCTGGTACGTGCACTTGTTGCCGCTCACCGTGATTGTCGACGCGGAGGCGGCTTGCGCCGGGGCGGAGGTGGCGCCGGCAGGCGCGCACGCAGCCGCTACAATCGGAAAGACCAGCATCCAGGCGAACCTTTGGACCCAAAGCGTATTCGTTTTCATGTTCCGGTCCTTTCCTATCTCTAATGTCGCGCGCCACGGCTGAGGAGTTTGCCCTGGTCGGACGGAACCGCTCAACCCGAACCCGAGATATCTATAGCGGCTGCTCACCTCCTCGCGCGGACGACCTGTTGAGCCTGCATGAAGTCACTTGCCGGAACCATCGTGTCGCCCACATGATTCGCGTATGACCAGCGAGGTGGGCAAGGTCACACGTTTCCTGGCCGGTTGTTTGCCGGCGATCAAGAGCTGCAGCATTTTCATGGCCTCCCGGCCCAACTCGTAGGCAGGCGCCATCACGGTGGTCAATGCCGGCTGGACCAGCCCGGCGAAGGCGATATTATTGAAACTCGTCAAGGCGATATCCCGCGGGATTTGCAGACCCGCTTTGTGGATCGCTTCCATGCCACCCAGGGCCAGCATATCCGCCATGGCGAAAATGGCTGTGGGAGGTTTGGGAAGCCCGAGCAGCTGTTGGGCCCCTTGTCTGCCCGCCTCCAGATCCCAGCCACGGACGCGGGCGATCAAAGATTCGTCCATGTGGATGTGGGCTGCTTTCAGGGCTGCTGCATAGCCTTGATTGACGGGCCGAACGTTGGATGCGTCGCCGTAGTGGGTAATTAATCCGATGCGGCGATGACCGTGCTGAACCAAATGTCTGGTTGCCTCAACCCCGGCGTTCTTCAAATCCATCTGGACGGAATAACCCGTGCAATCCGGCCAGTCTGCGGTCACAACCGGCAGAACTGCGGATGGCAAGCTTCGCTGCGAGACGAGTTCGTTGAGCTTGGCGGATACCGCGATGATCCCGTCAATGTGCTGTGCGGCAAGTTGCGCAAAGGCACGCAGCATTTCCTGTAGTTCATCGTGGGAATCGCACACAAAAAGCATCGTTTGATTCTTGTGGGCGATGGTTTCCACACCCTGCAAAAATGGGTAGTAGAAGGGATTGCCCATGTCAGGAACGAGCACTCCAACCGTATTCGTTATTTCAGTGCGGGCCAGCCGCATCAGCCGATTCGGATTGAGCGGCAGAATCCGTGTCCACACTCACTGCGAGGTCCTGACTAAGCCATCCCTCTCCAAACGCTGATATGCCATGCGGACTGTGTTTACGTTGATCTTGGCCTGCCCGGCCAACTGCCGCACCGACGGCAGCAGTTCACCCGCATGCAGTTGTCCGCTGGTGATGAACCTGGCGAACTGCTGCCTGATTTGTTGGGCGAGGGGCGTGCCGCTCGCGGGATTCAGCACGATATCATCTGTCATCGCAGACCACCGGTCGAGTACTGTAATACTGTTATATAATAGCATAACAGTCAGCAGAAGTCAACGCGCAGGAAATGCCAATTTGTCCGGGCAGGCTGGCCAGCGCGGCACCGTTTGACCCCTCCGCCCCTTCCGCCTTCGCCCCCTTTCCGCGTCGGGGGCCTACGACCCAGTGTACTCAGGCTGTCAACCTCCCCTTTTTCATACCAAGTGAAAGTAGACAACCTCAGGTATTTTGTGTCGCATTTCTCAGCGCCGCCCTCCTTGCCAGTTGCGCCCCGTCCACCCCCGCCATACAGCCCTCGCCTGCAAGCACGAACACTCCACCGCCGAAAACGTTTACTTCTTCGCGGTTCGGCTATAGCATCACGCTCCCCGGCGACTTGGTCCATGGTGGAGACTCCGGGCCAGTGGGACGGCAAAATGAGGCTGGGGGCAGCTAATGCAGGCATGGATGTCTTCCACAAGTCGGCCTCAGAAGATATTCCCGCCCTGGAAATTGGCTTTCTGCCGATTGCGGCGGACACAACCGTCGAGAGTTGGGCCAAAACCGAGGGGCCGCGCGGCACGTTCTCCAGTGGCAAGTTGGATCCGACGCTGGAGCCCATCACCGTGGGAGGGGAGCTCGGTCTCCTGCAATATCAGATCTGCTCTATCTGCCCTTATTTGTTCTTCAATGCTTATTTCATGCATGGCAGCCAGGGCGGCCTCGTGCTATGGGTGGGCTCCGCTAGTGCGGTCAGTTCCTTGACCAGTATCCTGCAAACTCTAAAATTTCCTTAGAAATCCCGCGGGCACGTTTTTGGCCTCACCTCAGCCCCTCGCCCATCTCCTAGTAATCTCCAGGGCGTTCTGATTGTTATCTGCACGGGCAGGCGTGCGGCGTAGCGATACTCACGATCGAAATCGCCGATGCCAGGCACCCTTCGCGGCTTCACCGCCGGCCCTTTGACGACAAATGACCCGTGACCCATGGTGGATCGTCGACCGATTTCCTCTTCTTAGTCTTTGGCCGGCGACAGGAAATCAGACTGCACTCGCTGCACAGTACCCCAATCCGGGGATTGCAGAGCCTTTGGCCGAGCGGTTTGACGCATAATGATTGTGAAGGATTTCCTAATATTGCATAGATCCATA
>JAZDHO010000126.1:0-3009 GCA_043805815.1 Chloroflexota bacterium | reverse complement strand
CATGCCTCTGACGGGCGACCTCATCGCGGATCCGCTTCAGGGCCACGTTCCGTCCCAGTTTCTTGTCCTTGGCCCTGTACACGGTTCCCATGCCGCCGATACCGATCTGCTCCTGGACCTCATAGCGGCCCTGCACCAGCTTGATGTCCAGCTTCTGGGCTTTCTTCCGATCGCCTCCGGTCTGCTCCCCGCCCTTGAGCGCAATCAGCACGCTGTTCATCTGCTGCGACTCATGGATGGATAGGCCCTCGAGCACCCCGAGCCGCGTGCCTGCATCGACCATGCACCGCGTACTCAGCATGTTACGCATCTGCTTGTAGATCTCTTTCGCCTCGGCCAACTCCCCCATGCTCTCGGCGAACCGCGCGAACTCATAGTAGAGATGCGGTGCCTCCTCGAGCTTGAAGCGGACCATGGCTTCTTTGAAGATCGCACTCGCGCCGATGTAGTCGTTGACCGTACGCCATGCCCGCACGGCCTTGAGGTACTCCCGATGCCCCCACTTCATCCTGTCCGCACCGCGCAGGACATCGCAGGCCAAAGACCCCTTATGCACTCCTATGAGCGCCTCAGCGACATTCATCTTGAGGTCCTCAGGCACCTCCGCGGGCTTAAGCGGCAGGGCATTGTCCACATGGGCGCACAGAGCGACAAAGATCGCCCAGTCCGCCTTGCCCAGCGAGGCCTGCCTGGGAGTCAGCAGGTCCGCGGCGGCCTTGAACTCTCCGATCGAGTAGAATGCCCGCGCATAGGCGCACGCTATGTTCGCCGGTGCGCCAGCTGCGCTCTTGACGAAGTTATCGACTGCCTTGGCACCTGACAGCACCTCAGCCACCCACTGCGCGATCATGGCGCTCTCCCCTGCCCTGGGGACGATGTCCTCGGACAGGGCCAAGACTGCCTCGCGGTAGCCTTCACGCGCCCAACCCCGTCCTAACTTGAGGCGGTTGAGGACCCCAACCGCCTGGGAGAGCTGTTGATGCGCCCATGCGATGCGGCCGGAGTCCAGCCCGTCCGGTACGAGCGACAACTGCCAAGCGTAGAGCTTATGCAGGTCGCCAGCGGTGGACGCGCTTTCTGCAGCCTTGCGGATCTGCTCAGGGCTTTGTGCCTGCTGGCCAGGTAGATATATTGGATCAAGCGCGGGATTCTGCACAGGCGCCTTGCCGGCAGCCGGGTCTTTCAGACTCGTGCCACACATGTCGCAGAACTTCATATCGGGGACTTCTTCTCCGCAAGATGCGCATTTCATACGCTGACCTCTTCAGGTTCGGTTTCAATCTCCGCTCGCCACCCGGAACTTCCAACAGGCAGGACAAAATGGTTCAGGGGATGAGGGGGACATGGCTCAAGAGCTAGCTCCGTAGACCTCAGCCTCATGGATGATGGCTTGGAAGATATGCGATGAGGGGGCTTGTGTCTTTTGTATCGTGAAGCGCACATAGCGTGCGTCCACCGGCCGGATATTGAGACGCTCGCGTACGATGTGTGAGTTCCCCCTGTACCCATGGTCGGGCCGGCCGGAGGAATCGTTGGCATCCGTCCTGGACCAACGGGGGCCCGCCACTCTTTTCCAGCTTGAGCCATCCAACGAAACCTCAATCACGAATTGCTGATTATGGGTACCTTCGCCCCATACGATTCCCAAAGCCGTAATCCTTTGAGGTTTCTCCAATTCAATCTGCAGCCAAGCGGGTATATCCCATTGGCTGGCCCAACTCGTCTTTGGATCGCCGTCGATGGCGTAACGCGCGTACTGCCTGTTGTTCAGGTAAACACCTTCGCTGATGGCGGTGACCCTGGCCCCATTGCTTTCAAGCGCCAAATTCATTTGACGTCCCTTCGTGGCGGCTTGTTCGGAATGCTGTGGCGGAATGGCCTTCTCGACCGCCTGCTCCTTCGGGACGGCAGGTGCGAGCGCCTTTGTTGCCAAATCCCGAATACGAATCACCTGCGCCCGCGCCCGCTCGATTCTCTTCGTGGCCGCGCGGTCCGAAAGCCTATGTCCTAGCGCATTCTGGTATGCGGCTATGGCCCGGCTCCATTCCCCCTGCTGTTCGTAGCGCTCCCCGTCTTGCATATATTCTCGGTAAAGATATGTCTCGGCCCGTGCTGCCGCATCGACGGCCGCAGCGTCCTTGCATGCTGCTAGAGCCTGCTTGAAGGCGGCCAACGCTCCTAAAGGCCTGCCTTCCTTCAAGTCCACCTCAGCCTGCGTGGAGAGACGGGCGTAGTCGGCGTTGCGCATGCAGGGGCGCTCTTCCTGCGAGGGGGCGTTTCCCATCGCTCCGGGACCATCAGAAAGCTTCGATGTCGACAAAGACGCGGGTGCAGGTCCTCGCTCGGCTTGGATTGTCCGCTGGTCGACTTCTTCTGTCCTTTGCTCGGCTTTCCACCAGGATAGCACCAAGATGACTGCCGCTGTCAAACCCGCGACCGCCATCATGAAGACCCGGTGTGTCGGCCGCCGGTTCGCCGTCTTCCCTGCGACTCCCGGATGAAGCGTCCGAGAGGCAGATGCCGGGATGGGGGCGCCACATTCGCCGCAAAAGCGTGCCGCTTCACGATTGGGATGGCGGCAGGAGGGGCAATTTTTGTCGGCCATTCTCTGTAGGCGAATGCCCGCAGTGTAACATTGTCCTGGAACCGCTGACAATGAGGCTAGATCCCCATCACTTTGACCCTCTTGAGGGATCTAACAGGAAGCGGCACGGCATCATCGGGCCGGGGGCCCTCAGCGGCCGCCTCTCTCCGATCACTTACCCTTGGCCTTATCAATCAACCCGGATGCCTCGCCTGCGGTAGACGGGATAGGTATTCCGAGCCTCCTCAGGAGCCCCTGCTGATTCGGTGTAGGGGGACCATACGGGTCCATCCTTTTCCCGGGCACCTGGCTCTTCTTTGCATTGTTGATTTCAACCGTTCGCCTGTCTTTGGCGACGTGGTTCAAAATCGACAGAGCCACATCTTTGTCGCCGACTTTGGATACGAGCTCGTTGTATGCCTGCA
>JAZDHO010000125.1:0-12313 GCA_043805815.1 Chloroflexota bacterium | reverse complement strand
TCAGAGACGCCTCCATAACGACGATCGCGGTGCGCGAAAGTATCCAGCGCTCTGCGATACTCTTCCTTGTCGAAGTCCGGCCAATAGGCCGGAGTACTGTAAAGCTCGGCGTAGGCCCCCTGCCAGATCAGGAAATTGCTGACGCGCAGTTCCCCAGACGTGCGGATGATGAGGTCCGGATCCGGAACACCGGCGGTATACAGGTACCGACTGACCAACTCGTCCGTTACCTGGTCGGGCTGAAACCCATCCTTCATGATCCGCTGAATCGCCTGGACAATCTCATCCCGCCCGCCATAGTTGAAGGCGACGTTCAGCACCAGCCGATCGTTATTTCGGGTCATGTCGACGGCGGCCAGCACCTTCTCCTGGAGCGCGGGGGCAAGCCGTTCCAGCCGGCCGATGTGCCGGAGCTGCACGCCTTCCTTGTGCAGTTCTCCAAGCTCACGATCAATCACGTCCTCAAGGATGTGCAGCAGGCCCTGGACCTCCTCTGGCGGGCGTCCCCAGTTCTCGGTGGAGAACGCGTAGATCGTCAGGTACTTGATCCCGAATTCCACGGATGCGCGGATGACGCGACGCAGATTCTCGGTGCCGGCCTTGTGACCGGCCAGCCGGGGCAAGCCGCGTGAGATCGCCCAGCGCCCATTCCCATCCATGATGATGGCAACGTGGCGGGGTACTCGCTCCAGCGGCGGTGCGCTCATTGGGCTCGATGGTTTGGGCATGGCTGCGTACGATCAGTCCTGGATGTGCATGCTGCCAACGGGCTTCAGATCACTCGCGGTGTCAGGCAGCTGAGCCTACACCTCCATGATCTCGGATTCCTTCCTCCTGCCCACGTCGCCGACATCCTCGACGAATCTGTCGGTGAGCTTCTGAAGGCTGTCTTCGCCCATCCTGAGATCATTCTCCGAGATGAGCTTTTCCTTTTCAAAATCGCGCATATCGTTGTGCGAGTCGCGGCGGATATTGCGGATCGCAACCCGGGCGTCCTCGAGGCGGGTATGGACTATCTTCACCAGGTCCCGGCGGCGCTCCTCGGTCAGGGGCGGCAGATTAAGATGAATGACCTTGCCATCGGAATTCGGCGTCAGGCCCAGGTCCGAGGCAAGGATGGCCTTCTCAATATCCTTAAGCGCACCGGCATCAAAAGGTCTAATGGTCAGGGAACGGGGTTCAGGGACTGAGATCGAGGCCAACTGCATGAGCGTCGTGGGTGTGTCGTAGTAATTCACGCTCAATTTCTCAACCAGGGCAGGATTGGCGCGGCCGGTGCGGATGGCGGCGAGATCATCGGTAAGGGTCTTGAGGGCCCCATGCATGCGATGCTCTGCATCCTTGAGAAGGTCTTTGACCAATACGGCCTCCAGGCAGATGATTCAAGTCAAGGATACCCGAAAATGGAGAAAAGTGCTACGGCGTGCCCCGGCGCCTTCTGCATGCGGCTCGTGTGGTGAGGCGTGATGCGCCGGCGGCCTGCATGAGCCTGCATCGCCTCAGAGGCTGAACGCGGGCCTCGGGGCGGAGTCTTCGAGCAGTGGACCGGCGAGGGTTCAGCCGGTCACGAGCGTGCCAACCTCCTCACCCTGAAGGGCGCGCAGCAGAGCCGCGGGATCCCACAGGTTGAGGACCAGTATGGGCAGCTTGTTATCCATGCACAGTGAGACCGCCGTGCTGTCCATGACCTGAAGGCGGCGGTTGAGATAATCGATGTAACTCAGGCGCGCAAACTTCCGGGCATCTGGGAACTTGCTGGGATCGGCATCGTAGATTCCGTCCACCTTGGTGGCCTTGATGACGACATCTGCGTCGATCTCTGAGCCGCGCAGGGCGGCAGCCGTATCCGTCGAGAAGAATGGGTTACCGGTGCCTGCGCCGAGGATGACGACCCGGCCCTTCTCCAGGTGCCTTATGGCGCGGCGGCGGATGTAGGGCTCCGCCACAGCCCGCATCTCGATGGCGGACATGACGCGGGTCAGCACGCCAATTCGCTCCAGGGCATCCATCAGGACCATGGAATTCATGATGGTGCCCATCATCCCCATGTAGTCGGCAGTCGAACGGTCCATGCCGCGCTCCAGCCCCTGCTTGCCGCGCCAGAGATTCCCCGCGCCAAGGACGACGGCAACCTGGACTCCCATGTCGTGGACGGTCTTGACACGGCTGGCGATCGACTCGGCCTGATCCACGTCGATGCCAAACCCAGAATCGCCCCCCAGTGCCTCACCGCTCAGTTTCAACAGAATTCTTCTGTACTTGAGAGTCGACATTTCACCTCCTGTTGGTGCCGGGAGCCGCGTTGCCGGCGACCTTGCGATGTCAGCAACGAGTTGCGAGCCGCCAAGAAAAAAGCCAACCCACAGGTTGGCTCTTGCACTCTACGGCTGGGCGGAGTCTTCGCCCAGTTCCCACCTTTGGAACCGGCGCACGACGACGTTCTCACCGATGGCCGCCACATTCTGCATAATCAGTTTCTCCACGGTCATGCCTTCGTCTCGAATGTAGGCCTGGCGGAACAAGGCAACCTCATCCTTGTATTTGTCAAGGACGCCTTCGACGATCTTGTCCAGGATGGCACCGCTCTTGCCCTCTTCCTTCCCACGTGAGCGGGCCTTCTCGGCCTCCTGCTCCAGCTCCGCGGCAGGGATGTCTTCCGGCCGGACGTAGCGGGGGTCGTTCGCGGCGATCTGCAGGGCGATCTCGTGTGCAAGCGTCCGGAACTGCTCGGAGCGCGCAACGAAATCCGTCTCGCAGTTGACCTCGACCATGACGCCCACGCGGCCGCCGCCATGTGAGTAGATCTCGATGGTGCCATTGGACGCCGCCCTGTCGGAACGGTTGGCGGCCATGGCCATGCCCTTCTGCTGCAGCCAGCCCAGGGCCTTCTGAAAATCGCCGTTGGACTCCTGGAGCGCCTTGCGGCAATCGAGCACACCCGCGTTGGTTTCGGCGCGCAGCGCCTTGATCATATCGGCAGTGATGTCCATACTGGTTCCTCGCCCGGTAAGCCGCGTTCAGGAGGCGGCTTCCGGGGTATCTGCACTCGAGTCTGCAGTTGGGGCGCTGGTATCCGAGGGTGAGACCGTTTCCGGCCCGGTGCCCTCAGCGGGTGGCAGCGGCTCAATCGCAGGGGCCTCGGCGACCGGGGCCTCCGCGGGAGCGCTCTCGACGATGATCTCCTCAGGCTTGCGCGTCGCGCTCAACTTGGCAAGCGTCGATTCGCCGAGCAGGGCACCCTCTTCCACTTCTTCTTCAGATTCAACGACCCGGGTCGTGCGGCGTGGTCGCGGCGCTTCCGCGCCACCTTCAGTGGCAACCTCATCGGCCTCATCGGTTTCCTGCTCCTTGCGCATGGCCTTGCCTTCCAGCACCGCATCCGCAACCCTGGCCACCAGCAGCTTGATCGCACGGATGGCGTCATCATTGGAGGGGATGACATAGTCAATACCCTGGGGGTTGCAGTTGGTATCCACCAGCGCCACAACCGGGACCTTCAGCAGGTTGGCCTCATGCACGGCGGCTTCCTCCCTGCCGACATCAACCACAAAGAGCAGGTCGGGGAGTCGACGCATCTTGCGGACGCCCGAAAGGCGGATCAGGAGCCGATCGATCTCGCGCTGGATGAGCAAGCCTTCCTTCTTGGTCAGACGGTTGATCTCGCCGGTGTCCCGGAGCCCCTCGAGTCGATCGAGCTCCTGGATGCGGGCGTACATCGTGGACCAGTTCGTCAGTATTCCACCGAGCCAGCGCTCGGTGACGTACGGCATGCCGGCGCGGGTGGCCTCGTCGCGGATGGTTTCCTGCGCTTGACGTTTTGTGCCCACGAACAGGACGGTGCCACCGCCCGCCACGGCATCACGGATGACACCGAAGGCGTTGTTTAGCAGCTTGACGGTCTGCTGCAGGTCGATAATATGAATGCCGTTGCGCTCCGTGAAGATGTACGGCTTCATTCGTGGGTCCCACTTGTTGGTGCGGTGGCCAAAATGCACGCCGCTCTCAAGCAGGGACTTCATGGAAATTGCGGCCATGTGTCTCCTTGGTTCTTCCCGTGCATTTGGCGCCGGTTCGAAGCAGCGCCGCACGAGGCGGGGTTTAGCGGGATTCGTGTCCTGCTCGGACGATCACCCGCTCAGGGATGCTTGATGCCCATCCCAGGCAAGATGTGGGCCTCACCGGCGGCAAAGCGGGAAGCCGCGGGATTATACCATGGCACTATCTATGGACGCCCCGCGGTGGTGCGGACGGACATCCGGCGTGTGGACCGAGAGGGGTCAGACGACCGCGTGTTGTCCGTAGAGCTGCTGCTTGACGTTGATCACCCGTTTGCGCAGATCCGCTTTGGTCTCGATCTGGTTGGCGATCTTGTCAATGGCATACATGACCGTCGTGTGGTCTCGCCCACCGAGCACCTCCCCGATCTGAGGCAGTGAGGCGTCCGTTTCCTTCCGCATGAGGTACATGGCGACCTGGCGCGGCTCGGCGACCTTATGCGACCGATCGCGCCCGAGAATCGCTTCGGACGTCGTCTTCCATTCGCGGGCGACGAGTTCCACGATGCGCTCCGGCAGCACGATCTGACGTTGCGGCAGGAGGTCCGCCAGAGCTGACTCGACAAGCTCCGGCGTGAGCGATTGACCGCTCAGGTCCGCGAAGGCAAGGATGCGATTCAGCGCACCTTCCAGCTCACGGATGTTGGATTGGACCCGCCGCGCGACAGACTCCAGGATCTCGTCCGGAATGCGCCGCCCGGCGCGCTCGGCCTTGGCGCGCAGAATGGCCAGTCGGGTCTCCAGGTCGGGAGGCTGGATATCGGCCGCCAGGCCCCACTCGAAGCGCGAGCGCATGCGCTCCTCGAGCGTCACGAGCGACTTTGGGGGGCGGTCGGAGGAGACAATGATCTGCTTGTCCTGCCCGTGCAAAGTGTTGAATGTGTGGAAGAACTCCTCCTGCGTGCTCTCCTTGCCGGCAATGAACTGGATGTCGTCCACAAGCAGCACATCCGCCGACCGATATTTCTCCCGAAAGGCCTGAGTCGTGTGCGTTCGGATGGCGTTGATGATCTCGTTGGTGAATTCCTCGGACGAAACGTAAAGGACATTCAGACCGCGCGCGAAGCAGGCGTTGCCGATGGCGTGCAGCAGGTGGGTCTTACCCAGCCCGACGCCACCGTACAAGAAGAGCGGATTGTATGCCTTGGCGGGCTTGTCAGCGACGGCCTGGCAGGCGGCATGGGCAAGCCGATTACCGGACCCCACCACGAAGTTTTCGAACGTGTACCGCGGATTGAGCGACTGATGCAAACGCGTGCCGGACCAGGAGACGGAACCGGCGTCGGGCGATTCCACGTCGCGCGTGTCGATCTCTTCCGCCTGCGCCACGACGAAATTCACCGCCACATTGGAGCTCATGATACCGACCAGGAGCCTGCTGATGGTGCTGGCGAGCCTGCTTTCCAGCCAATCACGTGCATACGCATTCGGTACGCCGACGGTCAATGCGCCATTTTCATAGGACAAGGGCCGCGCCTCGCCGAGCCACGTCTCAAAAGAGGCCTTCGGCATGTCGGATTGGAGCTGCGAAAGTACGGACGCCCAGGCTTGGTCGATGTTCATGATCTCATCCTTGAATCAAGGCTCCATTGCAGGCGATGGTCTGTCAGCGGGTCAGCGTCGTTGCGCCCCGGTCGGCAGGCTGCGGGCTGGTAACTCGAGGTGCAGCACATTCTGCTGCGTGAGGCAGGCAGCTTCACGCGCATCCCCATGCGAGGGCAATATCAGAGCTGTGGTTCAGATAGAAGAGCTTGCAAGGGTTCCGGATGTGCCGGCCATTTCCGTCCCACTCTCTCAGCGTCGAAGTCATTCTAGCAGAAATGGAACGCATACACCAACACTTTTCACCTACGCGCGCTTTAAAACATCCACTTTATTAAGGTCGTCCAATGTTAAAGAACTTACGATGACTGCCCGGGAATCTGAGCCCCCGCTAGAACACATGTCTCAGCCAGAGGCACGGTTCAAGCGCCGCCTCCCCCCACATCTGGGAGTGGTCGGGGTGCTCGGCTCTGGTCTACTAAGGGAGTGTTAAGAAACCGCGATGCGAATATCCGGAGCCATTGATGGATATGCGCGCGAGAATCTGCGCCTGAATGTTAAAGAAAACAAAGCCGCCTGCGATCAGCCCCTGGAATCCCGGGGTACCCAAGCCAGAACTGCCGTGCCCTCACCCGGATCGGACGTGATTTCGACGTCGCCCCCAGCAGAACGCGCGCGCGTCTGCATGTTTGAAAGGCCATGACCGATGGTAGAAGTCATCTTCTCGACTGCAAAACCCTTTCCATCGTCCTGGACCTCGAGCAAGATCCGCCCTTCGGTCATCCAGAGACGCACGGCCACATGCTTGGCCGAGGCATGCTTGGCAGCGTTGGCGAGTGCTTCCTGACCAATATGGAACAGAACCAGCGCGCTGACCTGCGGGATGTACTCGAGTCCACCTTCCGGGCCGATCAATTCGATTTCCGAGAAGGTATTGGCGCGATATTCCGTGGCGAGGCGCTTCAATCCATTCAGCAGTCCATCGTTTCCCAGCTGTCGAGGCCTCAGGTCTAGGATATAGGCGCGGATATCTCGAATGGCTTGATTGAGACCGTTGATTGCGTCCTTGACTTGGGCCTTGGCGAGCGATGGCTCTTCGTCGATGGTGTGGGTTGCATTCTCGAGAGCGAGGCCGACGCCGTACACGGACTGGATGATCCCATCGTGGAGATCCATGCCGATACGGTCCCGTTCCTCCAAAACCGCGAGTCGACGGGCATTCTGGTGCAAGCCCGCGTTCTCCAATGCCAGGCCGGCCCAGTTCCCAACCGCCTCAAGAAGCTGCAAGCCGCGCGATTCCAGGGGTTCGGCGCTGCGAGTGGCCACGCTCATTACGCCCAGCACGGTCTCTCCCGACTTCAAGGGCAGATGTGCCACCTGCCGGAAGCCTGCCTTGGCCACCGCAGAGCCCAGCGAAGGCCAATCGGCGGTCGGATTTGAGCTCAACCGGCTGCGACCGGTTCGGGCAACCTCGCCGATGACGCCGTCCGCGATGCGGAACCGGTTGCGCGTCCAGAAGGCCTCAGCCGCCTGACCTCGATGCAGAACCATCCGCAGGGTCTCGTTGTCATCCTCAAGCAGGAAAATCGCACCGGCCTCAACCTTCATGTAGTTCATGACACTGGCCAGTGTTTTGTTAAGAACCTCCTCGGCTTCCAGCGACGACGTCAGCGCGCCGGCAATATCATTGAGCAGCGCCAGGTCTTCGTTCCTGCGAGTGAGGACCGCATCACGCGCCTGCATCTGCTCAAGCAGCCGTGCATTCTGAATTGCGGCCGCGGCGTAGCCGGCAAGCATCTGGATGATGCGCTCATCATCGGCTGTGAATTCCAGTTCATCGATCTTGTCGGTCAGGTAGATCTGCCCGAGCTGGCGATCGCCAGTACGAATCGGGACGCCCAGAAACGAGACCATTGCAGGATGATGCCTGGGAAACCCCACCGAGCGGGAATCCTCCAGAATCACCGGAACGCGGATGGGCACCTTGGAATCCATCAATTCGCGGATGAGCCCCCTGCCAATGGGCTCATGACCGATCCGTTGAATCTCGTCTCTTGTCAGTCCGACTGTGATGAACTTGTCGAGTCCGCCCTGGCCATCCAGGACACCGAGGGCCGCATAGCGAGCCCCCACCTGTTGGCAGGCCGTGCTGGCGATCCGCTCCAAGAGATGCTCCAATGAGACCTCCTGCACCAATTCCAAGCTTGCTTGATGCAGGGCGATAAGTCGTTCCTGAAGCTGCTCTCGGGTCAGGAGCATGTTAACAAAGACACCTCATCTGGGATTATATCTCACAAAGAAGCTGATAGCTTTTGGCGGACGAGGGCGATACAATCGAAGCCTGCTATACGCAAAGTGCATGAAGAGCTCCCGTATCTCCGGCTTCCACCGACTCACCGTGGTAGAGCGGCGTGCCAGGCTCTCTGAGCAGGTGGATGCCGCCCAGGATCTGGCGGCGCTGACGTCCGATGGCGGTCTGAGCCTGGATGGCGCGGACCACATGATCGAGAATGTGGTCGGCACGTTCGCGTTGCCGCTCGGTATCGCGCTCAATTTCAAGGTCAATAGCCGGGACGTGCTGGTGCCGATGGCGATCGAGGAACCGTCAGTCGTCGCGGGTGCCTCATTCATGGCGAAGGTGGCTCGGGCCGGCGGAGGATTCCGGGCCACGAGTTCCGCCCCGGAAATGATCGGCCAAATGCAGTTGCTCGACGTGGGCGATATTGCGGCGGCGCGCGCCAGCCTGCTGGAGCACAAGGCCGAGCTGTTGACGGCGGCAGATGAAATCGATCCAATTCTGAAAAAGGTCGGCGGCGGCGCTCGCGATCTCGAGGTTCGGCTCATCGAGGACTCCGCGATTGGTCCGTTCGTCGCCGTGCATCTTGTTTACGACGTGAGGGATGCCATGGGTGCCAACGCGGTGAACACAGCCTGCGAACGGCTTGCGCCTCGGATCGAGGCCATAACGGGTGGCCGGGTGCACTTGCGGATCCTTTCCAACCTCGCCGATCGGCGATTGGCCCGCTCGACTTGCCAGATCCCTGCAAAGGAACTGGCCTTCGACAAGTATTCCGGCGAAGCCGTGCGCGATGGGATCATCGAGGCGTGGGCTTTCGCGGCGGCGGATCCCTATCGGGCCGCGACGCACAACAAGGGGATCATGAACGGCGTGGATGCAGTGGTGATCGCCACGGGAAACGATTGGCGCGCGATCGAGGCTGGCGCGCACGCCTATGCGGCACGGAGCGGCCGGTACACATCGCTGTCCACATTGAGCAAGGGCGAAAGTGGGAGTCTGATCGGTGAGCTCGAGATGCCTATGGCAGTGGGAATTGTTGGAGGCGCAACCAAGGTACACCCGGGGGCTCAGGCGGCACTCAGGCTGATGGAGGTCCAGAGCGCCTCCGATCTGGCTGAGATCATAGTCTCTGTGGGCCTCGCCCAGAACATGGCGGCGCTGAGGGCCCTGGCCACCGAGGGGATCCAACGCGGCCACATGTCGCTGCACGCGCGGCAGGTCGCGATCGCGGCCGGCGCAACTGGTGATGCCATTGATCGGATTGCCGAACGTATGGTGGCGGAAAAGGTCGTTAGGATCGACCGGGCAGAAGAGATCGTGAAGGAATTGAGTACCGATCGATCGGGCATCTAGTCGTTCAATGGACGGCAGATAGAACATGCTGACACCCGCACCCGAAACACCAGCAACTTTGCTGATACCCTCGAAGCCCGTGGGAATCATAGGCTACGGCGCGTACGTGCCCCGATACAGGCTTCCGGCCAGAGAGGTCGCCCGGATCTGGATGGGCGGCAAGGGAGGGCTGCCAATCAAGGAAAAGGCCGTACCGGGTCTCGATGAGGACGTGGCAACCATGTCGATCGAGGCCGCCCGTAACGCTATGGCGCGCGCCCGCATCGATCCGCAAGAACTGCGGGCAGTGTGGGTGGGCTCCGAATCGCACCCCTACGCGGTGAAACCCACATCCACTATCGTGGCCGAGGCGATCGGGGCAGTGCCTCACACCCAGGCTGCGGACTGGGAGTTCGCGTGCAAGGCGGGCACCGAGGCGTTGGTGGCGGCGATGGGCCTGGTAGGTTCGGGCATGGCGCGATACGCCATGGCGCTTGGAATGGACACGGCCCAGGGCAAGCCCGGCGATGCCCTGGAGTACACAGCGGGAGCAGGCGGCGCGGCATACATCGTTGGACCCGCCGAGGAAGCGCTGGCGATCATCAACGCCTCGTATTCCTATGTGACCGACACCCCCGACTTCTGGCGCAGGCCGGAAGCAAAGTACCCGGAACACGGAATGCGCTTCACCGGTGAACCAGCATACTTCAAGCACATCCATGAGGCGGGCACGCGTATGATGCAGGCCTCGGGTACGACAGCCACGGACTATCGCTGGGCCATCTTCCATCAGCCCAACACGAAGTTCCCGCAGAGAGTGGCATCGCAGTTGGGCTTCTCGAAGGAACAGATCGAGCCCGGGATGCTCGTACCCGTGATCGGCAATACCTACGCGGGCGCGGCCCTGATCGGGCTGACCTCGACACTCGATGTGGCCCAACCCGGAGATCGCATACTGCTGGTCTCATTCGGGTCGGGAGCCGGCTCGGATGCCTTTGATATCGTGGTCACCCGGGAGCTGCTGGCGCGGCGTGATCTGGCAACGAAGACACAGGAGTACATCGCGCGCCGCACCGAGATCGACTATGCAACCTACGTTCGGTATCGTGGAAAACTGGCGATGAAGTAGCGCCGGGTGTTCGAGGCGGGGGACGCTTCTACTCGTGATTCAATCAAAGGAAAGTCATCATGACAGCAGTTATTGTCGCCGGGATCGGGCAAACCCCGGTCGGTGAGCACTGGGAGATGGCCCTGCGCGACCTTGCACTGCAGGCAATGCGCGCGGCGATCCGAGACTCGGCAGGACTGCGCCCGCAAGCGCTGTTCGTTGGCAATATGCTGGCGCCAAGCTTATCGAATCAGGCGCACCTGGCTGTACTCCTGGCGGACTTTGCTGATCTCCCGGGGATCGAGGCGGTCACACTGGAGGCCGCAGGTGCCTCAGGAGGCGCGGCACTACGTCAGGGTTATCTGGCAGTGGCGAGCGGCATGGTCGATGTGGCCCTGGTTGTTGGCGTGGAGAAATTTACCGACCGCGTCGGCGCCCGCGTGGATTCCGCATTGGCAACGGCTTCAGACAGCGACTTTGAGGCCGTTCAAGGGCTGACGCCCACAGCGCAGGCTGCGATGCTCATGCAGCGCTACCTGCATGAGCACGAGGTGCCCGCAGATGGCCTGGCCGGGTTCGCTCTGACCGCTCACGCCAACGGTGAGGGGAATCCGAACGCCATGTTCCGCAAAGCGATCAAGCCCGAAACCTACGCCAAGGCGGCCAGCGTGAACGAGCCCTTGCGCCAGTTCGACATCGCGCCGAATGCAGACGGCGCGGCCGCGGTCGTTCTGGCGACGGTGGATTTGCTGCCCAAGGCCGCGCGAAGGCCTCTGGTGCGAATCGCCGGCTCGGCGTCCACGGCCGACCGGCTTGCACTTCACGACCGGCAGGATATCCTGCAGTTCGAGTGTTGCCGCCTATCGGCCGAGAAGGCGCTGAAGCGAGCGGACGTCTCCCTCGAAAGCGTGGACCTCTTCGAATACCATGACGCGTACAGCATTTACGCCGCCCTGTCGCTCGAGGCAGTGGGTTTCGCCGAGCGGGGCCTCGGATGGAAGCTGGCTGCGGATGGCGACATCTCACGCGGCGGACGCATCCCGGCCGCCACAATGGGCGGCCTCAAGGCACGTGGCTTTCCTGGCGGCGCGACGGGCGTTTACCAGGCAGTGGAGGCGACGATGCAGCTGCAGGGTGGCGCGGGCGTGAATCAAGTCCAGAACGCTACCCGCGGACTCATCCAGTCCGTGGGCGGCCCTGGCTCAACCGTGATCACGCATGTCCTCGAAAGGATGGATTGACCCCCCGAATCGTGCCGTGGCCGCCAGGTGATTGTCTTGCCGCTTTCCCTAGTGCGAGCCCGTGCCGCGCCGCGCCGGGCGGAGTCTGTTTGGACCCTGATAGTTCCTGAGAGTCCGGGGGGATAGAATTACACGCGCAGAAAGGATCTTGAATGGAAATCGCCCGGCACTGGAGACTGAAGCAGCAAAGGTACTCGCTTGTAGGCGAGGTCTGCCATCATTGTGAACATAAGATCTTCCCCCCCAGAGACATCTGCCCCAACTGCGGCAACGAAGCACGTGAGCCCTTCGCCTTTAGCGGCAAGGGTGAGGTCTTTTCGTACACCACGATCTACGAAGCTCCCACGGGGTACGATGCGAACGCGCCGTATACGGTGGCACTCGTGAAGCTCAATGAAGGCCCGATGGTGACGGCCCAGCTGACCGATCTGGATGCGTCGCCGGTTCGGATCGGCATGCCGGTCGAGATGGTGACCCGCAGAATGCGCGACGACGGCGACGAACGCGGTGTGATCGTCTACGGATACAAATTCAGGCCGGCAGTCCGAGCCTGAGACAAGAACACCTGACTTGCAAGGCGCCCTCAGCGTACGACGCGGTGGGCGCCCGCTGATTCAGGCCGGTCACCAGCGACCCCAACCCTGCTTCCGTCTCGGCACCGCCTGCGCTGCCCGGCGAGGGAAAAGGAATCAATGGTTGGGAAGCGCCGGGTACCCGGCGGGCAGACCCGGCAGGC
>JAZDHO010000124.1:0-5316 GCA_043805815.1 Chloroflexota bacterium | reverse complement strand
GCGGTCAGAACAAAGTCTCCTGGTGGGGCAACCGTGGTGTCCGCGTGGAGGTGAGAGACCAGTTCAAATTCTGACGAGGGCGAAGGGTGGTGTCAAAATCGCCCCGGCCAGGTGGTATTCAGATCGTCTGGAATAGTCTGGTTTCCTTTCTTGGCCTGACGTTCCACGATCCTTCTTCTAGCATCCTTCAGTCCGGGTCTTTCGTCATCCAGGAGCGTACAGAGAGTTGCAAAAGTATCGTCGACGGCTGCGAGCTTGCGGTGTAGCTCCTTCTCGAGGATTTCGACAAGGTGAAGGTCAGGGGTGGCCTCAACCGCCGTGCACCACATCTCCAGATCGGCTGGTCGGGACCTCACCTCGGAGAATCTCTCTTGAAGGAATCGCAAATAGGGTTCCCCCCCACCTGTGTGCCTCATGACGCCGTAGCCGTAAATCCGCTGGGAGTAGTCCAGGTCTCTCCAGCGGCTCATGATGACCTCGACCGCCTCGGAGCCGATCTTTGCCAGGGATTTCATAGCATCTTCGGAAATGAAATCCCCCGCATCCCTACTCATGCATTCGATCAGTGGGTCTATGAACTCGCCGTAGCCGAGGTCACCCATCATGCTGACCAAGTGGACTCCCCCATAGTGCCCCCGCGCCTTAACTAGCGTGCCCTTCATACCCGTTATAACCTCCCCAAGGTCCAGACGTCTGAGAGCATTCAAGATCTCCAGGTAACAGGGAAGCTTGGCGACGTCATACGAGGAGACAGACAGGAGGGTTGACAGGCCCATCCCCTCAGGCTGGAGGCAGTCTTTGGCATAGTGTGCAGCCGTCGCCGCCAAGAGGAAGTTCCCCAGCATCTCCTCCAGGTCCTCGCGATTGTCCAGGTCCTGGATCGCCACGGACAGGCGACGCGAGAACCCCACGATAGCTGCAACATCGCGCCCATCGGGAAGCAGCTCCAGTGCGGCGTCCAGTCGGATTCGCCCCTTTTTTGACGCCGCCGCGTCTATCATCCTCAGAGGCGAACCTTCCACAAACAAAGCAGGGAGATCGGCTAGTCCTTGTTCAGCCCGGTCCCTGGACAGATCCAAAATCTGGTTGAAGTAGGGAAGGTCACCGACTAGAGCCTTGTAGGCCGCCGATAGGGCCGACTCCATTCTTTGCTTTTCCTGCTCGTCTTCTGCTTGCCCGAATGCTTGGATCAGGAGAGCAATAGCCTCATTGATGATGCCTGTGCATACCGCAGAGCCAACCATGTCGGGAAGAACGTACCACCAGGTCTGCTTGTCTTCTTCGGGCTGCACCCTCTTTACGAGAATTGTGGCGATGTCTGCCGCGTCCTTTCCCATTGAGGCCACGGCATTGAACACCCCGAACAGTCGGTTGAGGTCGGACACGACAACTGGCGACTTGACGAACTCCGCCAGTACGCCGCGGAAATCATGGGGGGCCAGCTCGGCGATCTTCTGGGCGGACCAGCAGGCAACGACACCTTTCCACGAAGGCCAACTCTTGAGCAAGTACTTCTCGAGGGGACAGAACAATCTCGTGCTGAGGTTCATGAAAACGTCGGGCACAAGATCGCTTGCGTGGGACTGGATGATCCGCCGCAGGGTCACCTCATCAAAGAGGGCTTCCAACTGGTCCACCCGGACCTGATCATCTATCTCCCGAGCATATCGAATGCGTCTCAGCACCCACTTCGCAACCAGCGGATCCGCCATATGCTTGGCAGTTGGCACGACTACCATGAGTGCTCCCCAGTACAGCAGGGCAGCTCCCTGTTGACCGACACCGCAGCGCGGAGGTTGGCTGTCTGGACGCCCTGTTTGAGGGACTCCAGGAATCCGTGATGCTCAGCGGAAGAGGTTGGCGCCATATTCAGAGTACACCTCCTTCCTGCTGATGGTGTTTTCCCCCAATCCACTTGCCGTAAAAGTGCCTCTTTTCCACACGCTAGGTCAAGACCGGATTCTTCAAGTTGCATCCCAAAATCGACAAGGATGGGTAATGAGTGAGTTGGCACAGAGGGCAGCAAATCTCTGCGTTTCCCGTTGCCGTCATGTTGCCGAGAGCCTGCAAACCATAAGGGAGTCAGAGGGAACTGGAGGGAGCCAGCGGGAGAAGGCGTCGTTTCGTGATATCAGCGACTTGATGGCCAAGGCTGCGTTTCGGACCATAGCCCAAATGATGCCACTCACCGCCAAGCTCACCGAGACAAGAGAGAATCTGGGCCTGAGCGTCAAGCAGGTGGCCCAGCAGCTCCAAGGCCCCGCAGTCCCGCAGGCCGGCACGTCCAGGAACATCGACCCCCCATGCGCCGCTACGTGGCCCTGCTTGGGCTGGGGCGGTGGGCGAAGACGGTGGGGCTGCTGCGAAGCGGGGAGGTGGCGGGGAGCCTCGGTCGGTAGATGGAAGCCACTGTCCCGTGGGGGGCAGCGAGCCTAAAACGCCAGCCGTCGCAACACGCCCGCAAGCACCTGCAACAGAATGATCACCAGCATCGGCGAGAGATCGATGCCACCGCTACTCGGGATAATCCTGCGAGCAACACCGAGCACCGGTTCGCATGCCCGCCCCACAGTGCGCACGATCTCATGGCGGCGCAGGCGCGGAAACCAGGAGGTGATGACCCAGAACAGGATGATGAGCGAGTAGAAATCGATTGCCCGCGAGAGGATGTAACCAAGCATTTGCCTACAACATAGGTCTTGTTGACCGTATGGCAAGGAGGCAGGGAAGCACCTGATCCAGGAGGCATGGTCAGCGTCAATGGCGCCCTCCTGAAGATCGGGCCTTGCTCTTACTTCTTCTTCTTCTTCTTTGCGGTCTTCGGGGGAACGATGGCATCCTTGCAGATTTTGGCCAGCCGCATCTTCACCACGGTCTTCGCCGGGATCTTGAGCGGCTCACCCGTGGCCGGGTTGCGGCCGATGCGGGCTTTCCTCTCGGCCTTGACCAGCTTGCCCACGCCGGGGATGGTGAAGGCCCCGACCTTCTTGGTCTCGGTGGCAGCGAGAGCAGCAAGCTCTTCCAGGATGGCGGTGGCGGTCTTCTTGGAGAGTTCAAACTTCTCGGCGAAGTAGGCCGCGATCTGGGTCTTGGTCATCGGCTTCTTGGGTTCTGCCATGAGGATCTCCTTGGTGGGCAAGAGCTGGAACGGTGTCTGTCGCAGAGTTCTACGTGCGTAGATACTGCCTGCCGCGCTGCCTGGAGGTCAACGTGATAGAGAGCCTGAAATGCAATCTTAGCCCGCCAGACGGGCCTCCCACGGCCTTCGGTGTCGCAGGTGCTGGCAAACCTGTAGACGTTATGCGTCTACACGATTCTTCTCCCTCCTGGCGGGTTCCCGGGGGTGCCGCTGTCAGATCCTTGACCATCTGAATTGGCGGGGCGCAGCTCCTCCACCTGGTGGACGGGCTCAAGGGGAAGGAACGGGTTGTGGTGGCGGCGGTTGCCCGGGGCGGGTGGCGTGAGGCTGCCGACGAGACGGGATTGACCAGGCAGCGGGTTCACCAGATCCTGGAGACGGCGGTGGCGAGGATGAGGAAGCGGGCTACCTCATGGCTTCCCCTTGCAGCACGATGTGTGCGTGGTGTAGACGCCGTGGTCCTCGGTGACGTTGATACAGATCTCCCAGCCGGCCGGACAGTCACATAAGCCGTCGACGCAGACTGCACCCGGGAGATCGCACTTCACACCCTCGCATGGGTCCGACGGGACCGCACCGTCCGACGTTGACGTTGGCGTCGGCTTCTTCGGCGTGGGCGTCTCGTCGACACCACACCCCGCCAAGGGGCTGAACCAGAACCACCCGACGATGAAAGCAACGACGTGCCAGTTGACGAATCTCATGCCCCTTTGCCGGCAAGCTGTCGACGAGTCGCATCGCCACAACGTAGCGACGGTGCAGATCGCGTATGACCACCCTGCATGGGGCCCCGTCAACGATTCTGCGTTTCCCACGCTAACTGACTGACTTGGCTATCGAATCGTGCGCCGTGGGAAATCTGTTGTGGGTCAACCATCCGTGATTCCTGCTTTGTCCGGATACCGCCCGGCCCCGGACCGGCCAGCCGGACGATCGCCGCCGTAACACCGATCCGACCGCATGATCCCGCGACGTTGGTTCTGGCCCGCGATTTGCTTTTTCCTGGCGCAACAACCAAGGAAGGAGGCAACTCATGGGAAGCGTCAACAAGGTCATCATCGTCGGAAATCTGGGTGCCGATCCCGAGCTGCGCTACACCGCCAAGGGCACGGCGGTGTGTCACCTGTCGGTGGCCACGCACGCGAGCTACAAGGACAGCGAGGGCAACCGGCAGGACAAGACGGCCTGGCACAAGGTCGTGGCGTGGGGCAAGCAGGGGGAGCTGTGCAAGCAATATCTGAGCAAGGGCCGTCAGATCTACATCGAGGGTCGGCTGCAGACCAGCGCCTACACCGACAACGCAGGCGCCAAGCGCTACTCCACGGAGGTGGTGTCCAACAGCGTGGTGTTCCTCGGGGCCAACGGCAGGCGCGAGCACGTCCCCGACGACCGCGAGCACGTCCCCGACGACCGTGAGCCCGTCCCCGACGACCGTGAGCCCGTCTCCCCTGGCCCCTCAGGGGGGTCGCCTCCCTGGAGAGCGGAGCGCGCTCAGGACATGCGCGAGATGTCCAGCGCGGCGGTGGCGGTGCAGCGTGAGGAGTCGATGCCGTTCTGAGGAGCGCAGACCCGAAAAGGTGCCGTCGCTCATGCGGCCGCCTGATAATCATTGGATTTCTGTTCGGCGGTCGAAGCATCCAGCTTGAATGCGTCATCCCACTTTCCCGACGCCCACATGCATCGCAAGCGAAGCATAGCGTTGAGGCCAACTTCGGACCAAGCCATCCCCGCCTGCTTGCACCGAGCCTGAACAACCCACTTGTGAACGCTCTCAATGGCGCCAGAGCCGATGGTCAGGCCCTGCTTGCGGTATTGGCCGTACTTCATGCGGCCGCGATGCTTGGTCAGGTACTCGATGCACTTGCCAAGCTCGTCCTGCAGGTCAGCCTTCTTTTCTTCCCCCTGCAGACGTTCGAGCCGCTGCAGGACGTTGGAGACCTTGCCCTCCGCCAAGTACTTGACCAGCCCGTCCACCCATTGCGCGCGTGCCTTGACCTGCGCCGGTGCAGTGCCGGGCTTCCACTTCTTGGCCACTTTCCATAAGTGGCTCACGGCGTGACACCAATCGAGCACTTCGGTGACACGTCGAGTTGAGGTCGTGGGCAACAGCTCCTCAACCAACTCCCAGATGCCGGCGCCACCGTCGGCGACCACAACCACCTCGTGCGCCACGTAGA
>JAZDHO010000123.1:0-2231 GCA_043805815.1 Chloroflexota bacterium | reverse complement strand
CGGTTGGAGAAGCACTTCGGCTCTGTGCGCAATGTTTTCAAGACCGGCAAGGTGGTGGCACACGAATCGAATAACATCGGGAAACTCTGCGCCTGTGTGTCGCTCGCACCGGACGGAATCGGTGACTTCCTCCAGCTTCCGCACCAGATCAGGAAGCCGAGCACCGCAAAGGATGCCAATGACGCCGCTGCTTTGTTCTGAGTGAGCCAGAACCGGAGGACACACGCGCCAACCATTTTCGCATCCGTGCTCAAAAAACTCGACATGACCAAGTTGCTGAATATTGAACCGAATCCGTAGGTAGAGCCTGTCCCAAAAAGTCGGAATCTGGGAGAAGGCTCGGGGGTTATGATTTCATTTGTATGTGCGCGTGAGTTCATTAACGGTCTAGGCCACGGTTGAGGGGATTTTCCCTTGAAATGGGCGACTTCAGTACGCACTGCCTCCGCGATAGCGAGAGGGTGAGAGGGCGGCGGTGGCGTTCAGGCCGCCTTCCGCGCGGCGGGCGCCACCTTGGCCGGCCGCATCCGCGCCAGCACCCACAGGTTATGCACCAGGACCGTCCAGGTCACCGTCAGTTCGCGGTGCACAAACCCCTTGCTGCGCATCCGCCCGCCCAAGAACACGTTCTTGACGATACCCACGCGCCCCTCGGTCTGGGCCCGACGCCGCTGCAGGCGCTTGAACTTCCAGGACCCGTTTCGTTCCTGGAGTTGGCGCGGAGACCGGGGACAAACGCCGTTGTAAATCTGCTCGCCCGCCAAACCGATCTGGTTGGTCTGACTGTCGAATCCTCGGTCCGCGCCCACCGCCTTGAGGGTGGGGCCGTAGACTTCCTCCATCCGGCCCACACTGCGCGGCAGCAAGGCCGAGTCGGCCGGGGCGCTTTCCCGATGCAACTCCCAGTCGATGATCAACCCCTGCGGGTTTTCCCCCAACAGCAGGGTGTTGCCGAACTCGACCTCGGCGCCGGCCTTCCGACGCACGATCACGTGCACGTCCGGTTCGTAGAGGCTGAGGATCTTTTCTTCATTGGCCACCAGTTGACCTTGGAGGATCCGTTGGCGCGCTTGTTGGCGCGCCTGGGGCAATTGCTGCAACACGGCGTCCATGCGCCGGAGCACTTGCTCGGCCTGGGGCCGCGTCCACTGGGTTTGTTCCCAGTGCTCATCGAGCAGATCGCGGTAGCGCCGAGCATGGTTGCGCACCGTGCCCACCAGGCGATCCATCTGGCGCAGCGTTTTCTTGCGCTGCCGCTGACCATCGTCCCGGTTCCAGGCGTGGGTCATCTGGATGGCGAGGGTGTTGATGCGGCGCAAGAACATCTCCGGGGCTTCCATGCGGTGCTTGAGCCCCTGGTCGCGGATCAGTCCGACGGCCTTCATCAAGGTGCGCGTGGCGTCCCGCAGCAGGACCCAGTCGACCGGGTAGTGGATGGGGGCGGCCAGACAGGTGGTGTCCAGGAAAACGGTTTCCAGATCCACCGCTGCGGGCAGATGCAGTCCCTGGGCGGCGGTGGCGCCCACGCCCAGCAATTGGTGAATGACCTGCCGCACCTCCACTTCCGGCCACCACTGGTCGTAGCGTTGCAGGGTGCTTTTGCTGGGCACTTTGATCCGATCCACCTCGCTGATCCCGCAGAAGAATTGGAGCAGGGGGCTGTCGGCCAGCCGGGCGGCCAACCCCCGGTAGTCCTCCTGGAGCAAGAGGCGGGCGATGTTGCAGCGCAGGGCCCGGCGGCAGTGGAGTTGGCGGGTTTGTTGCGCCCGGGCGCTGAGCCGCTGGCGCCGCTGCGCCCAGCGGCGCAAATCACTTTCGAGCAGTTGGGTTTCCACGCCGCCCTGGATGAGCAATTGATCGATCCGGAGCAGTTGGCGGCGGAACTCGCGGTAATCGACATTGCCCTCGATGGTGGGCAGGACTTGTGGCAGGGGGGTCTGGAATGGGAGGATGTTGACATCCGGCATGGAGCTAGCCTATACTCTAGCTTCACGAAGGCAACCTATTTCGACCAAAAAATGGAAACCACCTATCCGTTGAAGATCCAGGCCATCCGCTCGCAAGGACAGCAACCGCGGCTCTACGTGAGTTTTCCCCTGGCGTTGGCGGCAGCCATTGGCCTCAATCCGGGCGATCAAGTCCAATGGGAATTGCTCGACCGCGACGAACTGCACTTGGTGCGGCTGGCGCCCCCGCCGCCGACCACCAAGCGCCGAGCCCGGAAAAATTAG
>JAZDHO010000122.1:0-9276 GCA_043805815.1 Chloroflexota bacterium | reverse complement strand
CTTGCTTGAGAATGCTGTCAAGAGTCCCAGGCGCAAGATCGTGGCTCGGGTGGCCAGCGATTGTCACGCGTCCTGGTTTTTGGGGGTGCCTGTATTGCCGATGGCTCCCCTTTGTGACTACTAAGTACCAGCCATCAGCTTCAAGCAGTTCGATAACGTTACGAACTTTCACGCGCAGATTCTAGCATGGTCCGCGCCCTTCGAGCCGCCTAATCTGGCACAAACAGACCGAAATACCTCCTCACTGGCGGTGTTTGCTAGGCTGGCCTGTCCCTGCCTGCACTGTGCCGCACGCACACGTGAGCGATTTTGTCAGGGAGGCAAAGGATTCGCCTGCGCTGCGCCGCAGGTGCAAGCGAGCCTCCATCAACTGATCTAGAGTTCCACGAATTGACGTGTATGGGGTCTACAGCGTGATACCACAGGTATTTGGTTCGGAATCCACGGGCAACTCAATCGACTGCGAGTACGTTTTCTACTGCGTGCCGAAGGTCCCAACTGCGCCGCGCGGCCGCTTCAAGCGGCCATCGCAAGCCCTTGGGGCAAGAGCCCCAAAGGGCAACCGGGTTGCGGCTGGATGAGGGAAGGCGACTCAGGCCCCCATCTGCCAGCGTCAGCTCCGCCGCGCAGGCCTGTTCTCTTTCGGTCATGAAAACCAGTCGGGACAAGCAGCGGTTTCGGCGGGGGAACCCTGGGCAGCCGGCGCGGCCCTTGGCGGTACCGAGCGCAGGGTCCGTTGCCGGGAATCTCCTACGTGGCCGCCTGAGCAATCCGGCCGGGAGTAGGGAACATCAGAATGGCTCCTAGAACTTGCGAGTCCATTCTCTTGGCCAGCGTTCCACAACAACCTTCTTTTGCGTAAAGAATTCCACCGCATCCATGCCCTGGCCGTGCAAATCGCCGAAGAAGGATTCCTTCCAGCCGCTGAAGGGGAAGAAGGCCATCGGGGCCGCCACGCCAATGTTGATGCCAATATTGCCGGCCTCCGCCTCGTAGCGGAACTTGCGCGCCGCCGCGCCGCTCGATGTGAACAGGCTCGCCTGATTGCCGTACGTGCCGCTGTTGGCGAGCGCAATCGCTTCGTCAATCGAGCTGACATGCATCAATCCGAGCACGGGGCCGAAGATCTCAGTCGACCAGGCTTCACTGCCGGGTCTCATGTCCATGAGGATCGTGGGGCGGACGAACGAGCCTGCTTCATATCCCTTAATGATCGTTCCGCGCCCGTCAACTGGAACGGACGCCCCTTCGGACGCGCTGATGCCGACCAATTGCTCAATGCGCGCTCGGCTCTGCTGGCTGATCACCGGTCCCATCTCGACGCCCTCATCCAGGCCATAGCCGACCTTGCGCGTCGCAGCCGCATCGCAAATGGCTTCGTTGAAATGGTTGCGGGCATCGCCCACGGTCACTGCCCACGATACCGCGAGACAGCGCTGCCCGGCGCAGCCGAAGGCCGAGTCCGCGATGATTCTCACCGCCATGTCCATGTCAGCGTCAGGCATCACCACAACAGGGTTCTTCGCCCCGCCCTGTGCCTGCACACGCTTGCCATTCTCCGCCCCGCGGCGGTAGATATAGCGTGCCACATTGGTCGAACCAACAAAGGTAATGGCGCGGATGGTCGGATGGTCAAGGATGCCATCCACCGCGCCCTTCGCGCCGTTCACCATGTTCACAACGCCCTTCGGGAAGCCAGCCTGCTCGATGAGCCTGAAGATCAATTGCATGGTCATGGGCACTTTTTCCGATGGTTTGACGACAAACGGATTGCCCAACGCCAGCGCATACGGCAGGAACCAGAAGGCAACCATGCCGGGAAAGTTGAACGGCACAATCGTGGCGCTCACGCCCACCGGCTGGCGCAGCATGACCTCATCCACTCCGGGGGCAATATCCTCGCTGATTTCTCCCTTTCCAATCATGGGGATGCCGCAGGCTACTTCCACATTCTCAATCGTGCGCACCATCTCGGCCTTGGCTTCCTCGAAGGTCTTCCCGGATTCGTTGGTGATGGAGCGGGCGAGCTCAACACCATTGGACTTGAGCAAGTCGCGCAGCCTGAAGAGATACTGGATACGCTCCTGTGCGGGAGAGCGCCACCAGCCAGGGAAGGCATCCGCCGCAGCTTTTGCCGCCGAATCAACGGCATCCTTTCCGCTGAGGGGTGTCTTTGCCATGACCGCTCCGGTCGCCGGATTGATGACATCCACGAATTCGGTGGCTTTGGGCCTGGACCATTCACCATTGATATAGTTCAAAATCTCCATGATTCGCCTCCGATGCACCTGGTCGGCTATCGCTTCACCCGGCCATCCGCTGTTTCCAACGCTTTCTCGACGATCGCCAGACCCTCGTCAAGTTGTGCTTTCGTGATGCAAAGTGGAGGGACAACAAAGACCACGCTTCCCATGTTGTTCGCCATGATGAAAGTGAACAATCCACTCTGGCGCAGCACCTTGCCGACCTCCGCCATCACAGACGCGGAGAGGATTTCCTTCGTCTCGCGATTTGCCACCAGTTCGATGGCCGTGAACAGGCCGATATAGCGCACGTCACCAACAGAAATGTGCCGCTTCTTGATATCCTCCAGGCGTTCTCCCAGGTACCTGCCCAATGTCCTGGCATTTGCGATCAGGTTGTCATCCTCGTAGACCTCGATCGTTGCCAGGGCAGCAGCACAGGACAAGGCATGGCCGCTATAGGTCAGGCCGGCATACAGGTACTTGTCGTTGAAGAAGTCGGCAATCCTGTCTGAGACAATCACCGCGCCCAGCGGGGCATACCCACTGGTGATTCCCTTGGCCGTTGTGATCATGTCCGGGACAACCTTCCAGTGATCCACGGCAAACCACTCGCCCGTACGACCCCAACCGCTCATGACTTCGTCCGAGATGAGCAGGATGCCATATTGGTCACAGATCTCGCGCACACGCGGCCAGTAGTCATCCGGCGGGACGATCAATCCGTTCGAACCGACCACGCCTTCCATGATGATGGCCGCGATCTTGTCCGGACCTTCGTACCGGATGACCTCTTCAAGGTGCTTGATGCACTCCCGGCTGCATGATTCCTTTCTTTGCCCAAACGGGCAGCGGTAGCAGAACGGATCCAGGAAGTGCACCCCGCCTGGCATGCTGGGTTCTACGGCCAGGCGGCGATAATCGCCGGTCAGGGCAATGGAGCCGTGCGTCGCGCCATGATAGGAGCGGTAGCGTGCCAGGATCTTGTGGCGCCCAGTGTAGAACCGCGCCAGCTTGATGGCATTCTCGTTGGCTTCCGCACCGCCCAGGGTGAAGAAGGTCTTCTTCAGGTTGCCAGGGGTAACCTCGGCAAGCTTCTTGCCAAGCAGGGCGCGTGCTTCTGTGGTGTTGCCGGGATGAACAAAGCACAATTTCGCAGCTTGATCCTGAAGCGCCTGCACAACCTTGGGATGCTGGTGGCCGATGTTGGTGTTCATCAGCTGCGACGAAAAGTCGATGTACCGCTTCCCGTCCGTATCCCAGAAATAGATCCCTTCCGCCCGGTCAACCGGGATGGGGTTGACCTGTCCCTGCACCGACCAGGAAAAGAAAGTGTATTCCTTGCTCAGGTCAATGATCTCTTGTGAAGTCAGTTTGGCCATAGGGCCCTCCCGTTTTGCAGCCCGGCAGGTTGCATGACCTGCCGGGGCCCTGAGACTACGCCCGGTTCTCCCACCACTGGCCGGCGAGTGCAGCCACCTAGAACTGCGCAGCCCGGATGCGCACCGCCCGCATGCGTATCCATTATAGTGTCTCCCAAAGGGCATGTGCCCGCAAGGAACGAAGGCTCGCAAGAAGAATGCTGCCGTCAACACCGCCACAGCCGGGAAGGCAGCCTGGCTGCGCTGGTGGCTGGAGATTTCACGCGAATTTGCGGACAGATATGATAAACAATGGCAACCTTCAACCCGTCTTCTGCGCCTGAGCCATCAGTCTGCGACGCAGCACACATCTCGCCCATTCACAAATGGACTGCTTTCGATTATAGTGATCGCAGGGACTCGTAATGCACTCGCAGAGTCGCCCATTCAATCTCGAATTCACCAGGCCATCGCCGTGCCCTTGTGTGGCATTGCAGGCACGGGCCCGCATGATCGGCTAGGTACCAGTTGGGCCGGGAAAGGAGGGTGTGCTAGTCGGGCGACTCAACCATAGACATACGCGCTCTACCGTCAATTGGAGCAAGCACGTTTTTGAGGGAAAAGAGGAAAGAATGCGAAGACGAACGCTCCCCACGCTGTATCTCTTGTTGATTGCCAGCCTGCTGTTGGCCGCCTGCCAGCCGGCCGCACCGGCCGCTGGAGGGGTGATCAAGATCTATGCCAGCTGGCCGATGCAGGGAGCCATGATCCCCGAAGGTACGGCCATGCTGAACGCGGCCAAGCTGGCGCTGGAGCAGGCCAACTATGAAGCCGGCGGCGCCAAGCTCGAGCTCGTGTTCCTTGATGATGCCTCGCCCACCACCGGCTCGTGGGATGGCACGATTGAGGCCGAGAACGCCCAGAAGTGTGTCAACGACCCGCAGTGCATGGTGTACTTCGGGACCTACAACTCGGGCGCGGCCAAGATAAGCATGCCCATCACCAACGAGACTGGCATCGCGCAAATCACCCCCGCCAACACCTATCCCGGCCTGACGCGCGCGGTGGAAGGTGTCACCTCCGAGGGCGAGCCGGGCATCTACCGGCCCACCGGCAAGGTCAACTACTTCCGCACCCACGGCGCGGATGACCTGCAGGGCGCGGCTGGCGCGGCCTGGGCCAAGTGCATGGGCTTCACGACCGTATACATCCTGGACGACCGTCAGCTCTACGGCAAGGGCATCGCCGATGCGTTTGAGAAGCGCGCCAGCGAGATCGGGCTGGAGGTGCTCGGCCATGACGGCGTCGAGTCTGTGGATATCGACTTTCGCGCCCTGCTGACCAAGGTCAAGGCCACCAGCCCCTCGCTGGTGTACGCGGGCGTACTGCCCGACTCGGGCGGTCCGCAGATCGCGCAGCAGATGGATGCCTTGGGCATGTTCGACACGGGCACCAAGTTGATGAGCGAAGACGCCATGTACTCGGACGCCATCCTGCAAGCCGTCGATCCGGCCATCCTGGATGGCAACCTGTACACCACGTTCCCGGGCGTGCTGCCCGACCAGCTCCCAACCGACGTAGGCAAGAAGTTCTACGAGGCCTACAAGGCCAAGCATGGATCGGATCCCATCGGCTGGGCCTCCTACGCCTACAATGCCACGCTGGTGATCATGGACTCGATCAACCGGGCAGTGACCAAGGACCGCGCCGGCATCCTGGATGCCATGCGCGCCACCAAGGACTTCCCCGGCATCGTTGGCCCGCTGACCTTCGACGAGAACGGCGACCCCGTGACCTATGTCATGAGCGGTTTCCTGGTCAAGGGTGGCAAGTACACCTTCGCCGACACCATCGGCGGCGACATGGTCTGCAAATAGGGTTTGCGGATTCCTGGCCCACCCTATGGCAGGTGAAAAGGGAAGGGGCCGCCGAGCGGGCGAGCTCCTTCCCTTCATATGTGGAGGTGCGGTCGAGTGAACGGCACCGAAGTCTTCCTCCAACAGGCCCTCAACGGGCTGACCATCGGATCGTACCTGGCGCTCATCGCCCTGGGCTACACCATGGTGTACGGAATCATCGAGCTGATCAACTTTGCCCACGGCGATGTCTTCATGTGGGGCTTCCTGATTTCGCTGACTTTCTTGGAGCTGCTTGGCAAAGCCCACCCGCTCGTCGGCGCGGAGCTCATCTGGGTGCTCTTGCTGGTGATCCCGGCCACGATGCTGTGCACCGGACTGATGAACCTGGCCATTGACCGCTTCGCTTACAAGCCCCTGCGGCATGCGCCACGGCTGGCGGCGCTCATCACGGCCGTTGGCATGTCCTTTGTACTGGAGAACCTGGCCGCCAACTGGAAAGGCCCCGGCCAGATCCGCTTCCCCGAGGTCTTTCCGACCATCAACATCCTGCGCGACGTGTTCCAGATGGACACGCTGATGCTGTTCACCACCAAGGATATCTTCCTGATCGCCTTCACCGTTCCGCTCCTGATCGCGCTGGTCCTGCTGGTGCAACGCACCAAGATCGGCCGGGCCATGCGGGCGGTCGCGCAGGACCGGGAGGCGGCCGCGGCCATGGGCGTGGACATCGAGCGCGTCATCATGTCCACTTTCTTCATTGGCGGCGCGCTGGCCGGGGCGGCTGGCGCGGTGGTGGGCATCTACCTCAACAGCGGCCGCTATCTGATGGGTTTCGACGCGGGCCTCAAGGCCTTCACCGCGGCCGTCCTGGGCGGCATCGGCAGCATCACCGGCGCCATGCTGGGAGGCTACTTGATAGGCTTCCTGTCAGTCTTCAGCGACCAGTACCTGTCCTCGGAGTGGACGCGCGCTACGGTCTTCGCCATCCTGATCCTCGTGCTGGTGTTCAAACCCACGGGTCTGCTGGGTGAGAAGCCAGCAGAGAAGTACTAGAGACTGGAGCAGTCCTGCTATGAACACACCCTGGCATACTTTTCTCCAGCCGTGGAAGAAGTTGCCCCAGGCCAGTCTCCGCCGGCTGGGCTGGGCGCTGGGCCTGACCTTCCTGGCCGTCTATCCCTTGCTGGACAAAACCCTGCGCGTGGGAACACTCAACTCGGTCACCGACGCCATGGTATTCGTCGTCCTGGCCCTCGGCTTGAACATCGTCGTTGGCTACGCCGGGCTGCTTGACCTGGGCTATGCAGCCTTCTTCGCCATCGGCGCCTATACCACCGGAATCCTGACCTCGCCCCTGCACCACCTGCAATTCGATTTCTGGCCGGTGATCTGGCTGAGCGCGTTCGTGGCCTCGGTCTTCGGCCTGGTCCTTGGGTCGCCAACGCTGCGCTTGCGCGGCGACTACCTGGCCATTGTTACACTGGGTTTTGGCGAGATCGTGCCGATCGCCTTCCGCAACCTGGATGACATCAACATCCCACTCCTGGGAATCGTTGGCTACAACCTGACCAATGGCGTCCAGGGGCTCAATCCGGTGGGCCGGCCGGTCATCCTCGGCTTCGAGTTCAGCTTCGATCCCCTCCCGTGGTACTACCTGATCTTGCTCATCGGGGCCCTCGTCATCGTGGTCTCCCGGCGGCTGGAAAACTCGCGGGTGGGTCGGTCCTGGATGGCCATGCGCGAGGACCAAACAGCCGCCGACTGCATGGGAGTGGACCCAATCGGCACCAAGCTGCTGGCGTTCGCCTTGGGCGCTTCCTTCTCTGGCTTCGCCGGCGCGTTCTACGCCGCCAAGCTGCAGGCCATTTTCCCCGAGCTGTTCAAATTCCAGGTGTCTATCATGATCCTGTGCATGGTGATCCTGGGCGGGATGGGCAACATCCGCGGCGTGGTGATTGGCGGTATGCTGATCATGTTCTTCGACCGGGTTATCCTGGCGCAATCCACCCAGTTGGTACAGGCCCTCGGGACCATGCTGAACAATCCCGCCCTGATCACGGTGGATCTCAGCCTGTGGCGCTGGTTTTTCTTCGGCGTAACCCTGATCGTTGTGATGGTGTTGCGCCCGGAGGGGCTGTTCCCTTCCCGGGCGCGCCAAGCCGAGCTGCACGGGGTGCTGGCCGACGAGACCGCCCCGCCCTCCGCCGAAGGCGGCCAGGCTCAACCCACCTGAGAGGGACCTATGGCGATACTTGATGCGCGCAAGGTCACCAAGAACTTCGGCGGCTTGGCCGCCGTGAGCGATCTCGACTTCGTCATCGAAACGGGCATGATCGCCAGCCTGATCGGCCCCAACGGCGCCGGCAAGACCACCTTCTTCAACATGGTCAGCGGCCTGTACTACCCCTCGGCCGGCACGATCTTCTTCGAGGGCCGTCGTCTCTCCGGCCTTCGCCCCAACCGCGTCACAAGCCGGGGCATCGGCCGCACCTTCCAGACCATTCGCTTGTTCAACAACATGACAGCCCTGGAGAATGTGATGGTGGGCATGAATACCCGCCTGAAGGCCAACTGGGTGGGCGCCATCCTTCAACTTCGCTCGGTGCTCGAAGAGGAGCGGGCCAGCCGCGAGAAGGCCGAGAGCCTGTTGGCCTACGCCGGCCTGGCCGGCCGCGGATCCATGCTGGCGAAGAGCCTGGCCTATGGCGACCAGCGGCGACTGGAGATTGCCCGTGCCCTGGCTATTGAGCCGCGCCTGTTGCTGCTCGACGAGCCGACGGCCGGCATGAATCCGCACGAATCCCAAGAAGCCACGCGTTTCGTCGCCCGCATGCGGGACGAACTCGGCCTGACCATTCTGCTCATCGAACACCAGATGCGCGTGGTGATGGGCATCTCGGACCGGGTGACCGTGCTGGACTACGGGAAGAAGATCGCCGAGGGCAAGCCGGCCGAGATCCAGCGCGACCCCACGGTGATTGAAGCCTATCTTGGCAAGCGGGCGATCCACTAACAGGCAGGGCTGCCATGCCAATGCTTGAGCTGCAAGACGTACACTCCTTCTACGGCAACATCCAGGCCCTCAAGGGCATCAGCCTGCACGTCGAGCAGGGCGAGATCGTCACACTGATCGGCTCGAACGGGGCAGGCAAGAGCACCACCATCCGAACGATCAGCGGGCTGATGCACCCGCGCCAGGGAACCATCACCCTGGATGGCGCACGCATCGACCACGTGCCGGCCCACCAGCTGGTGCCGCGCGGCATCTCCCAATCGCCGGAAGGGCGCCGCATCTTCCCGCGCATGACGGTGTGGGAGAACCTGGAGATGGGGGCGTTCGTCCGCGACGACCGGAACGGCATCCGCGCGGACATGGACCGGGTCTTCCAGCTGCTGCCCCGCCTCAAGGAGCGGACCACCCAGAAGGGGGGCACGCTATCGGGAGGCGAGCAGCAGATGCTCGCCATGGGCCGGGCGCTCATGGGCAATCCGCGCCTGCTGCTGCTGGACGAGCCCTCCATGGGCCTGGCGCCAGTCCTGGTCGAGACTATCTTCGAAACGATTCACAACATCAACAAGCAGGGTACGACCATCCTGCTCGTCGAGCAGAATGCCCTCATGGCGCTGGAAGTGGCCCACCGCGGCTACGTGTTGCAGACCGGCCAGATCGTGCTGGACGACACCTCGGCCGGCCTGCGCGCCAACGAGACAGTGCGCAAAGCCTACCTGGGCGAGGAATAGGACCTGCCGCCCCGCCGCCGGGGCCAACGGATTCGCCTGCACTTGGCCGTATGCCCACGTGAACCTCTATCA
>JAZDHO010000121.1:0-12672 GCA_043805815.1 Chloroflexota bacterium | reverse complement strand
GTCTGGCACGCTGCCCTGACAATGCTCGGCGCGGGCCTGATGCTGGCTTCCGTTCTGCTCGTGCTGCGGCCGCCTCACCCATTCCGGTTCCGCCGCGGCTTTCCCGGCCGGAACTACAGGCTGAAAGTCCCTCGCCGAGCCTAGAGCTGGTCTTTCCCCCACGGCGGCGTGGATGCCAGGAAGCGAATTCCCAGCGCGTTGGCCACGGGCCTGATTCTGTACACTCTGCCGCGGCATTCGTACGCGGCCTCTCCGAAGGGTTCGTTCAGGATGCTGACGGCTCCGTCCTTGTCATCACGAATCGCAAGCGTGGTCGATCCACCGCCATCCTGGTTTGAACCGATCCAGGCACCGTGGCGCACCAGGATGGTGGCCACCTCGGTGAAGTTCATGCCGGAGCGGGTGCTGTCGTTGTAGGTTTCTGCGCCGTCCACGGCGACCAGGATGGCGTACCTGCCGTCCCGACTGAATCCCACAGCCGTTCGCGGATCAATGTCGCTGCGAGCGATCCCGGAGAAGACCTGACCCGCCTCCACCAGCAGGTTCGGGAAGCTCAGCGCAGTCCATATGTGCCTGGTCGCGGGTCTCTTCGTGGAGATCCCATTCCGCTGGTCGATGTAGAAAGACGCCTGGTTGCCCCGTCGGCCGTAGACCTTTCCGCGGCTTGCGTTTTCGCCGGTGGTCTGTATGTACCTGGCACCGAGGAAACTCGCCATGGCCCAGCCATCACCATTTATGGCGATGTCCAAGCCATGCGCCTCCAGCAAGTCTGGAACCATCGTCAGGCCCTTGGGTTGGGGCGTGACGAAGATCTCGGCGTTCGTCAGATCGACTTTCAGGACGTGATACTGCACATCCCCGCGGCCCAGCCTGGCGACGTAGCGTCGGTAAAGCGCATTGCCGTCGAACATCCGGCGCTGCTCCACCGGCTGAGTGTCCGGACCTGGCGATGGCGGATTGACGTCGATGGGTGGAGCCGTCTCAAGAGGGTAGTAGCGCGCGATCAGCGCGCTGCGTGCAGCTTCGTCGTAGATGCCGCTGGATGGCAGTCCGAGGGCCGCCTGCATGTTTATCAGAGCGGCTTTGGTACGCGGACCGAAGATGCCGGGCCCGAACGAGACCTGCGCGTTGGTCATGAACGAGAACCTGACGAGTAGGTCCTGCAGCTTCAACACCTGGATGCCGCGGTCGCCCGGCGCCAGCGGTGGCCTGGGCACCTCCCAGTCGATGCGCCGCTGCAATTGCTCCTCCGGCGTGCCTGCCTGCCGCGGGTCGCAGAACGCCAGAAAGGTCTCGCGGGTGCCGTTGAAGTAATTCATGTCCACCTGCCGCTCGCCGCCTGGCGGAAACCCGAACGATTCTCCCGGCATGTTCTCCGTGAATTGCCAGAAATCCCAATTCTTGAAGGGTCTCGGTACGAGGGGAAACACAGCCGAGTATTGTGCCATCCACAATCTCAGCGCTGAAAAGTGGTCGGGCAGGGGAGGCCAGGCGTTGTTGAGCCTGGCAAACGTGGAATACACTCCGATCGGGCGTCCCGTCGTCTGCTGGAACAGGTCCACGTGGCGGATAAGGTCGCGCGCGCCGACTTCGCCCTCGTAGTCCAGCCAGGGCACGAAGTCGCGCGGGTAGTCGCGCAGCACATCCGCATAGGTCCGCACCTGTTCCTTGATGGCGCGACCGGCTTCCGGCAGCAGCCACTGGTAGGTGCTGACGTAGACGCCCGCATCCCGGGCGCGGGTGTAATTGCGCGAGAAGTACGGATCGATGCTCGTGCCCTGCAGCGCCTTGACGATGACAAACGTCGCGCCGGCAGCCTTGTACTTCTCGAAGTCCACTTCCAGCGACCAGAGCGATGTGTCCGCGCCGAAGACCTCGTAGCTCGGATTCCACGGGTCGGAAGAACCGTTCGGGTCGATACTCATGATTGTGGCGTGGCTCCCTGGAGGCAGGGGCGCGCCCGCGGCGACTGGCGCGAGCCCTTCCTGTGTGTTTGTACCACGGGCCGGCGGCCGAGGTCACCTAGTATTTGCGCAGTGTGCAGTGGGCAATAACAGGGGTCACGCGGGTCGGTGTGCTTGCCGGGGCAGGCGACCGCAAGGGGTAACTCGGACCGATCGCAAACCAAACAGGAACAATGGGCAGGGGCCGCCGGTCATCGGCTTTCGGCCGTCAGCCGGGTCGTTAGCGGCACGCCTGCGTCGCGGAAGGGCGCTATCCGGGGAAGCAGCGCGGGGAAGCTGGCAGTCCGGCAAGCTCAGTGGGGCTCATCCGCAGACGCCTTCCCCGCTACTCTCAGCGTCACGCTGGGCTGGCTTTCCTTGCGGAATCGCAGCACCTCGGGGTGGTCGCGCGCATATTCGTTCATCCCGGTCGCGTCCCACGAGACGCGGCCCTTCATGTAGATGGCCTGGAACATGCTGCCGCGCAGGCTTTCCCCGCGCAGCAGAACGTCATTCTTGATCTCCGCCCCCAGCGCGGCGGTGTTCGTCTCGGCGGCATCCAGCGCGGGTTTGAACTCCGCCTCCAGAGCGTCAAGCTCTTCCTGCACTTCCTTCATAACCTCCGCCCGCCTGGCCTCATAGTCCATGCGCGCCAGGTCTGCGGCGGCATGCAGCTGAGCCAGGCGCTCGAGCTTCTGCATCACGTTCTCCCTGGCTGGCTTTTCGCCGCTTTGCGCCAATTCTTCCAAAGCGATGCGCCGCAGTACCTTCTTGTACTCCTCGAGCGCCGCCTTGGTGCGGCATTTCTGCAGGGCTTCGCCCTCGGCAAACGCGGCATACGATGGGTCGATGTTCAGCGCCTGCGCGGTCGCCTCGAGCGATGCCGGCGGCTCTCCATCAAGACCGAGCCGGCGGGCGATGATGCGGAACCACAGATCCCTGTCCTCCCAGGTGAGCCGCCTGCGGACGACCTCGATCAGACCGGCAGCGATGGCCGGCAGGTGGTGCTGACCGATGGAGGCGCGCTGCGCCGCATCAAAGCCGAGGGTATCGAGAAGGCTATCCAGGCTGGTGCCACCCTCGAAAACAGTGGCGATGAATTGATCAAGGCCGTTGAGCTGCATCTGATTGTCCATGTCCGGTCCTTTCTTGTGCCCGCGGGGATGCACCACACCCCTGCCTGCCCGTGCTCGCGTTCGGACCAGGGCTGCACGCTGCACGCAGGGGGCGCTTGTAATGACGTTTCATCCGTCGAACGGCGGGTAGATCCGGTCGAACACTTCCGGGCAGTACTGATGCACCACCTCGCTCGAGAGCGAGTTGGTCTTGCAGATCGCGGCGTACAGGTCCGCGGAGGGGCGCTTTGTGCGTCCCTGTGTCTCCGTGTCCAGGGCCCACAGACCGAAGCGCTGGGTCCAGCCGCGCTCCCATTCGAAGTTGTCCACCAGCGTCCAGTGGAAGTAGCCCTTGACCTGCCAGTTGAAGTTCACCGCGCGCCAGATCTGATGCAGGTGCTGCGCCATGTAGCGCCGGCGGACCGCATCGTCGGCTGAGTCGATGCCGTTCTCGGCGATCAGGATCGGCAGGTCCGGATATGTGCGCACCGCCCAGCGGATGGCGTCATAAAAGCCATGCGGGATGTTGGCGATCATGCCGCTCTGGCTGAGCTCGGCATCCTTTGGATATTGCGTCTGCGTAAAGAGTTCCTTCGGCTTGAACAGGTCAAACCGGACGGTGTCAGTGCTGTAGTAGTTGAGTCCCAGGTAGTCCTGCGTGCCCTTGACCTCGGGCATGCGGATACGGCCGAGCGGCGTGCGCATCACGCCCGTACTGATGGCACTCGGGAAGGCCAGGTTGACGGCCAGATGGCGATAGCGCGCCATGACCGCGTCCAGCGGGAACCAACGGCGGCGCGGATTTGTTGGCCGGTAGTGCAGGGCGTAGCCGACGCGCGCCTGGGGTTGCAGCTCATGGATGGTCCGATAGGCCGCGGCGTGCGCGCGTGCCATGTTGGCCTGGACGCGGATCGCCAGCGCCAGACCGCCGCCGCCCGGAGGCATATCACCGGTGACGTACCCCAGGCCGGCGTACACGTTCGGCTCATTGATCGTGCACCACAGGCTGCAGTACTCCTTGAGCGCCTCCACCGTCTTGCGCACGAATCTCTCGAAGTGGAAGACTGCCTCTTCGTTCTCCCAGGCGCCGCCCTCGTCCAGCCACAGCGGATGGGTGTAGTGATGCAGCGTGACCATGGCCGTCATGCCTCGCTGCCGCAGGCCACGCAGCATCAGGCGGTAGCGCTCGAGGGCGTCCTCGTCCCATTGATCGGGCGTCGGCTGGATGCGGCTCCATTCGACAGACAGGCGGTGCGCCTTCTGCCCGGTCTCGTCGGCGCGGTCAAAGTCCTCGCGCCAGCGCCCGCTCCACCAATCGCAGGCCAGCCCTGAGGTGCCTTTGGTGCGTCCGGCCTGCTCCCAGGCGTACCACTGGTTGTTGGTGTTGCCGCCCTCGACCTGGTGCGCGGAGGTGGCCGTACCCCAGAGGAAACCGCGTGGGAAGTGATAGGTCGCCTGGATCATCTGCGATCTGCAGTCTGCGATCTCAGATTGTCGATTGAGGCTTGGAGAGGGGCAGATTCGCCACGGATGAACCCGGATAGATTCCCGGAGACCGATGAGCTTCGATCCCCGCAATGCGCCAGAAGCGGACACAGCAACTCGGCGTCCCTGGCGGTCGTGCGCTCCAGGCACTCACTTGCCGAAGGAGTCGATGGCGATGTCCGGGCTTTCGTACATCGGGACGCTGGCCAGCATGCCGGTGGTGCTGAGTACCTCGTAGATCTGCGGCGAGGCGTTGCACAACTTGAGGCGGCCGATGACGGTCTCGCCTTTTGGAGTCATGATGCCGAAGGACTTCTGGATGGCGCGGATGCCGGCGCTCGTCATGGTGCTCACCCCGCTCAGCTCCAGTAGGACGTATTTCGCGCCCTCGTCTTTGGCTTTCTGTACGGCCTCAACCAGGGTGCCCTCGCTTTGCGCGTCCAGCCAGCCCCCCAGGTGCAGGACGGCGACAGTGGGCTTGCCTTGAGGGACTTCCTTGGTGAGCTCGAATTCCACGCCCATGGCAGCACTCCATTTACGATCTATGATCTTGGATCGACAATTGGGACGTGCAGAGTGATGCGGCAATGGTGTGCACGTTCCATGATTCTACTCTCTAAGCACCACTTCAGACTTCTGGCGTGCCAGGTAGGCGAGGTATAGCGCCACCGAACCGGCCACGGCCGCGTTAAGGGATTCGATCTTGCCGCGCATGGGCAACTGCAGCAGGATATTGCACTTCTTGCGCGTCAGGTCGTGCAAGCCCTCGCCCTCCGAGCCGACAACCAGTCCAAGGGCGCCGCGCAGGTGACGTTCCGAGGCGGCGCCAAAGGCCTCTCCGTGCTGATCCAGCCCCACGATCCACACGTCCTCACTTTTCAATGTGTCCAAAGCCTGGGAGAGGTTGGACTGCGCGATCAGCAGGTGTTCGCTGGCGCCGGCAGAAGCGTTGACGACCGCGGGTGTGACCTCGACGCTGCGCCTGGGCGGGATGATCGCGCCGTGGACACCGACCGCCTCGGCCGTGCGCAGCAGGCTGCCGAAGTTCTGCGGGTCCTGCAGCGCATCCAAGATGAGCACGAACGCTTGCTCGCCCTTCTCTCGCGCCCGCTCGAGAACGTCGGCCGCATCGCAGTAGGGGTGCTGGCTGGCCTCGAGGGCGACGCCCTGGTGATTGACATCTCGCGCCGCCAGCTTGAGGTGCGGCGTGCGCGTCACGGGCACCTTGCGCGCGGCAGCGAGCTCCAGGATCTCTTGGATGCGTCCGGCCTCTTTGACGCTGTCTGCGATCTGCAGGCCGAAGAACTGGCGCCGCGCGGCTCTTAGCGTCTCATACACCGCGTTTCGGCCGTAGATGATCTCCCGCATGAGGCGATTGTACTCTTGCTGCAGAGAAATTCACCGCAGCTAAACTGACGACGGAAAGGCAAGAGCAGAAAGGGGCGGGACAGTGAAGCGTCAGGCTCTCGAGGAAAGATACTTCTCGACCGAATCCAGCTCCACCTGCCAGATGGCCCAGGCAACGTAGGGCTTGAAGCCCAGCGCCCGGTTGATCTTTAGCATCGGCGCAATCGAGTCGGCGTTGCCAGCCCGGATCACCTCCACCTCGGGCCGCTCCCGCAGGATCTTGCGTAGCATGGCGGCTTTCAACCAGTGCCCGAGGCCGCGATTGCGGTATTCGGGCATCACCCCGGTGAAGCCTTGCCACAAGAGGGCGGGACGGTTGGGATTCCAGTAGACCTCGCTCACGCCCGCGAGGCGCCCGTCGGTGCGGCTGAGCAGGTACAGCGACCAGCGCTGATCGCCTCCTGCGCGGTGCCGGTTGTCGAACTGGTGCAGTGTGTCGGCTGTGTGGTTGATGTCTTCCAGTTCGAGCGTGTCGCGGGGCTGGTCGTTGGCCACCACCTGCAGCAGATCCGCTATGCGCTGCAGGTGCTCCTCCGGATAAGGGCCCTCCCACAGGCCAAGGGCGAACTCGGCGGAAAGTTCGCCTTCGCGCTCCATCCATCGCGCAACCAGCCGCGGTCCAGGTCCGCGAGCCGCAGTTGATTGACGGGTTCGTCGAGTCCCTTGCGCCCCCCGAGGCGTTCGAGGAATGCGCCGCCCGCGGGCGCGCGGTCGCTGCATTCGGTCATCAGCAGGCGACGCGCCTGACCGCGGGCGTGGTCGGCGATATGCCGCAGCATTGCGCACGCCATCCCCTGCCGGCGAAACTCGGGCAATACCTCGATCTTGACGTCGATGACGTGCGGGTTGTCGCCCGTCTGATAGATGTCCGCCTGCCCAGAGGCCAGGATGCGCTCCTGCGCCCCATCCCAGGCGGCCCAGGCAGCCTCCTTGATGAGCTGTGGCATGGCCTGCCAGCGTCGCGTGTCCTCGCTGCACGGGACCGGTGGATCGTCGGGTAGGATCTCGCGGCGCAGGATGTTCTCGAACGCGTTGAGGCGGGCGTATTCTTCGGAGCTTGCCGAACGGAGATCGAACCGGCGGATCTCAAAGGCGGGCGTTGGCATGTTCGATTCCTGTGCCAATTCTGGCCGAACGCCGCGCGCGGGTCGAAAGATCTCACACGGCCGCATTGGCCCGCAGCACCTCGTCCAGGCCGGCAAGGTCGCCCAGGACCCACAGGGCGCAGATCGTACTCTCGCGGAAAGTGAACAGCGCGGCTCCCTCCCAGTGCACGCGCTTCCCGGTCGGTGCAAAGCCTCGGAACGGGGCGGCGTGCATCCCGGAGAAGCGCATGCGTGCGAAGGCCCTCGGGAGTTCGGTCACGCAGGCCAGGATCTCACAGTGATACTCCGCCAGGCTGCCGCGTACCGAGCGCACATACTCCAGGAACGCGAGCCGACCGACCGTCTCCGTCCCAAGAGAACCGTGGAACGACAGGTCCGCGCTCAGCAGGTCTTCCACATATTCGTCGCCCGAATTCCAGATGCGGGCATAGAACGACTGCACCAAGGGATGCACGCTCATGCAAGCTCCACTATCGAACGCTCAATGATCCTTGCACCGCGGCCAGCAAGAGACCGAGCGCGGCGCCGCCGACGATCAGCCACGTCGAATTGACTTTGAAGCGGATGAGCACACCCAGCGAGACGAGCGCGATCAGGATGGTGGGGATATCCACCAGAGAAGCACGGCCGAGCTGCCAGGTGACGGCGGCCATCAAGCCCAGGGCGGCGGCATTCACGCCATCCAGGAAGCTGCTGGCCCAGGCCGAGCCGCGTATGCGCGGGATGAGCGGGCTCGAAATGGCAACGAAGACAAAGGATGGGAGAAAGATGCCCAGCGTGGCGAGCAGTGCACCGGGGATCCCCGCCAGGACATAACCGATGAAGGTCGCGGTGGTGAACAGCGGACCGGGTGTGACCTGGCCGATGGCGATCGCATCCACGAGCTGTTGATCGGTCAGCCAGGCGTAACGCACCACCAGGTCGGCGCGCAGGAAGGCCAGCAGCACGTATCCGCCGCCATAGAGCACCGCGCCGATCTTGAGGAAGGTCAGGAACAGCAGCGGCAGGCCGAATGGCACCGCTGCCAGCACCGCGGCTGCGGCCCCTGCGGCCGCACCGGGATGAAACGCTGCAAGCACACCTTGAGGCCGCAGGCGTCTCAACATTTGCGTGTTCACAGCCAGCATCAAGAGCAGCCCGCCCGCGAACAGCAGTGCGATTTCGTTGACGCCGAGGAAGTACAGCGCGATCACCGCCGCCGCGACCAGCGCCAGCGGCACGGTCCTGAGGGCGCTCTTGCTCAGGCCCCACAGCGCCTGCGCGATGATGGCGATCACGACCGGCTTGATGCCGTACATCAGCCATCCCGCCTCGGCCATCGAGCCGAAGCGCACGTAGGCCCATGCCAGGGCCAGCACCATCAGCACCGCCGGGATGACGAAGCCCAACCCGCCGGCGAGGAAGCCCGGCCAGCCCGCGCGGCGCAAGCCGATGTGGATGGCCATTTCGGTTGAATTGGGACCGGGGATGAGATTGGTCGCGCCGACCAGGTCGAGGAATTCCTGCTCACTCAGCCACTTGCGGCGCGTGACAACCTCGTCATGCATCAGCGCCAGGTGCGCCGCAGGACCGCCGAAGGCGGTCAGGCCCAGCTTGAGGAACAGCGTGATGACGCTCAGGAGGCGATCGGAGCGGGAATCGTCCACCATCTCAATTCAGTCAGCGCGCTGAGCCGCCATCCGGTCAGGCATGCGCGGCAAGAGGCGATCCTTGATGACCAGGTAGAGCGGTATAAGCGCCCAGACCGCGTTGGTGTGGGTGATGCGTGACACGGGAAGCGCGAGCACGCCCATGAGTATAACGACCCAATCGATTTGACCGAATAGCACGACAAGACTGTAGACATTGGCCACGGGGTTGAACAGGGCCAGGAACCGCCAGAACGCACGCGGCGTGAGGGGGCGCAGCAGCACGAGACAGATTACGGCCAGCAGGGCGACAACAGCAAAGACGTTGACCTGTGAGACAGGCAGGATCTGTGCGAGTCCGAAAATTGAAGCTGATTGCGCGTTGTACTGCCAGGCGACCGAGCCGGCGTTAATCCAACTTCCCCACCAGCCCGGTTCGATAAGCGTGGAAAGACCGAACAAGAACAGGATTCCCAGGAGTGATTTCCAATACTGATCAGGCCTATTCTCCTTCCACCAGGTCCACGCGAGGAAGGGGATAATCCAGATGGCCAGCTGCGGCCGCAGTGTGCTGATCACGGCGCCGATCCAGTTCAGGCGAGAGGCGAGCAGCACGACCAGTAGGTCCAATTGCCCGAGCGAGAGGTCGAACGCCACCGGAACGAAAAGAAGCATCCGCAGGAACGACCAGCGGTCGACGCAGCGAGCGAGCAGGGCCAGCTTAAGGAGCGTCCAGGCCCCGTAGGCGATGCCGAATGGCAGGAGAGCCAGGGGCGTGAGTAGGAGTGCAAGCGGATAGGGTGAGAAGAAGCCGCCGACCGTGTACGGCGAGTCCCCGTGCAGCACCGCGCCGGCCGCTCGCCAGAAGAAATCGAAGTCATACCCGAAGATCACGTATTCCAAATAGAGGTGTCCTTGCTCAGGCTAGGAGCCGCGCTGGATGTGGTTTCATCTTGCGGGCTATGTCGGCGGCCTGCGTCGTTCCGTGATACAGTCCGCGTGGAGGATAACATGGACTTCTTCGAGGCGGTGAACCAACGGCGCTCGATACGCGCGTTCACGCATCAGCCGGTGGGAGAGGACAAGCTGCAGCGGATTCTGGAAGCCATCAATCGGGCCCCCTCGGCCGGGAACTTGCAGGCGTATGAAGTCTATTTGGTCCGTGACGCGGGACTGAGGACGGCCCTGGCAGCAGCCGCGGGCAACCAGCAGTTCATGGCTCAAGCTCCGATCGCCCTCATGTTCTGTGCACATGCAGAGCGGGCTCAGACCAGGTACGGCACGCGCGGGACCGAGCTCTACTCCGTGCAGGACGCGACCATTGCCTGCACGTACGCAATGCTGGCTGCAACCGCACTCGGCCTCGCAACCGTCTGGGTGGGCGCATTCGATGAGCAGGCAGTGGCGAAGATCGTGGGTCTATCACCCGGTCACCGACCGGTGGCGATGCTGCCCATCGGCTATGCGGCCGAGTCACCGCATGCGCCGAAGCGCCGCCCGCTCGCCGACATCGTCCATGAAGTGAAATAGAGCATTGCGATCAGGCCTTGCATCGGATCCGAAGCGCTCAGGCCAAACGCCGCCTGAGCGCAAGTCCCACGGGCACCTGCCAGATGATGAAGGCTAGGGGCCAGGCCAGCATGATCGTCTGCTCGCCATAGATGCAGATCCATACGAAGATCACGCCGGCCAGCGCCCCGATGACCGGCGGCAGCCATGCGCGCCTCGGCCGGCCGCTGGAAGTCAAAGGCTCGCGCAGCACACGGTCCACTGTCAGCTCCAGCAAGATGCCGCCGGCCAGCCCGGCGAGTAACCCCGCCGGCCAAACCCAGATAATGGCAGCGAACTGATCCTCACGTGCAACTGAGAGGATCAGGAAAAAGACGATCCCGGCGATCAGGTAGATCACACCTGCGCAGGCGGCGAACAGCGCAATTCGGCCTCGTCCGCCCGCCTGCGAAACCGGCTGTGCGGTCGCGATGGCGAACAGCAGGGCGAAGACAACACCGGGCAGCCAGTTGACCCAGTGCAGCCAGATGCTCCAGGGCGCCGGATCGGAGAAGAGCGATTGCACCGGGGCGACCTGGCAACCCGATTCCGCCTGCCCACATTGGGCCGCGGTCATCAGGCCACACAGGATGCCCGAAACTGCGCACAAGATAACGGTTTTCCAGGTCCGGGATTGCATGTTTGCCTCCTGAGAAGATCGGCGCCTCGCTGGAGACTCGGCTCCAGGCGCTCTAACCGTGCACGGGGAACCTGCCGGCAGCCTCCATGATCACCGGCCCGTTACCCAAGCATACGATTCGTGCGCCCAGGGTTGACTGACTCCGGACGGCTTCTTTCGCCATAGCCTCGTCCCAGGTGAAGATCGGGCGCGAGCCGTGGATGCCGTTCTCATCCGTCACCATCGAATCACCGCAGAACAAGACGCCCCGCGACGGGGCGAAGAGCGAGATGTGCCCGGGCGAATGACCGGCGGTATCGATCACCCGCAGCCCTCCCAGGATCGGCAGGACCTGGCCATCCCTCAGGATCTCGTCCACGCGGAAAGGCCGGGGCTTCAGGAGCAGGCGCATCAGCGGCGTCGATGGCGGCAACTTGGTGGATCGTGAGGGTCTGCCCGCGGCCATCGCCTCCGCCTCGATCTTGCTGGCGTATGTGCGCGCCCCCGTGGCTTCATGCAGCGCGGCCAGACCCCCGATATGGTCCCAGTCTGCGTGGGTGATGAGGATGCGCTTTATGTCACGCGCGGCCCGTCACGTCGACGCTGGGCGAGGGGGAATCATGGTCGATCAGTGTCGGATACGGCAGGAACAGCGGCTCTGCTCCGGGCGTGAAGGCTTGCGCCGCATCCATGATGAATTCCCGCGGCGTCCAGTGGATCAGGTCACCGGAGACGGAGAAGCGGAAGCTGGCGCGGCCCACGCCGACCGCGATGAATTCTCGAGGTAATGCAAAGATAGGCGGGGTTCTAGCGCCAGACGCCGAGGATCGCCCCGAAGAGCAGGAAAACCACCAGGTGATTACCGGCCTCGATGGCCCAGACCTTAAGACCGTGCTGTGCAAAAAGCTTATTGGACAAGAACGTGGGCGCGACGAAACCCAGCCACAGCATGAAGCCCGTCAGCGCGCCGTTGACCAGGTTCACGCCGCCGGGCATGAGCGCTCCGACGGAGTTGACCATGAAAGCCATGGCCACCGCCTGGACGATCGAGGCCAGCGCCGTCAGGGCCCAGGTCATGCCCATGGCCCCGCCGCTGGGGTCCCCGCTCTTGCCGATGCCCTTCCACCAGGTGTTGAAGAACACCTTGGGGCTGTACCAGACGAACCCGACCGCGAAACTGACGAGCACGCAAACGATGACTGCAAACCAATTGATCGAACCGAAGTCCATATGTGCCTCCTTTGGCAGGTGGAGCAGATTCGACTGTAGAACACGAAAATCTGTTCTACGTTACGGTAGCCCGGCGGCCCGAGCGTCCTCGGGGTGCTTGAGTTGGTCATGCGCCTCCTGGTACTGTTGGGGTCGACGTGCCCCGAGCTGGCACGGGCCCGGCAAGGCGCTGATTGTACACGAAGGCAGGCGACCATTATTCCGCCAACAGACGCTCGAAGCCCGGATAAGGCCGCAGCCCGATCACCTCGAACTCGATCAGCCCTGCCTTCACCAGCGACAACTGGTCCAGGGTCGCCTCAGCCTGCGGCGTGCTCTCGGCTTCCAGGATTAGCACCGCTGCCAAGCGGTCGTCGCGGAAATGGATCCCGCGCAGCGTGCCCGCCTGCAGCATGTCCCACACCGCACGCGCCTCGGCCTGCAAGTAGGGCGCAAAATCGGTGCTGGCAGTCCCGGGCAATTCTCTCTCAAGTGCAAGGATCTTCATGGCTCCTCGCTCCGGCAGCCTCGGATGAGAATTCCTTTAAAAGTACTTAGTAGTAGTAGTGGTTAACTATAATATTCAATAAGGGACCACTACTACTAAGGGCT
>JAZDHO010000120.1:0-2121 GCA_043805815.1 Chloroflexota bacterium | reverse complement strand
TGCTGACACTTGGCCCGTAAGAGCAAAGGAGCCTGCCGATGGGCCCAATCCAGCAAGGGAGAGAATGGCTCGTCCGTCTAATTTGACTGTGTATGTCAGGTTCGGAGTTGTTTCTTCCGTGGTGCCAAGCGGTTACGTTTTTTCCAGTAGTAGAAGCGGGCTTGCTCCTTACGACGGTTGAGTCGCGTGGCTCGGCGGCAAAGTTCCTTCACGGTATTCAATTGCAGTTCCTCATGCAGCAACTGTCCGATGATCCAACGCACCTCCGGGACGGAGAGACACGGGGCGGATTTTTTTTCCCCGCTGCTTCTCTTGCGTCAGGAACCACGTGGCAAGCAAGGTGAGCGTCTGATGATGGTGCCATCCTCTCCACGTACGCACCTGGTAGTGCGCCAAGCCCGTTTCGCCTTTGGCCCGCCGCAGACATTCTTCAATGCGGTGCTCCGCGCCCAACACCCGAGCGAATTCTCGCAACGGCGTGTCGAACGGCGCGTTGGACAGACAGTAGTCGTGCTTGAACGTCCCGCTGCCTTGCCGCTCGCGAAAGACCACCAGCGTCTCCTCCGGACCGTTGCGACTCCCCAGCTTGGTCTGCACTCGGGCCTTCACTGCCTCGACCACCAGTGGTCCCTTCTCGCCCGGCCGAACCTCGATCCGCGTCCAGTTCTTTGCTGCCTTCATCCAGTTGTCTGCGCGTTGGAAAGGGACCTTTGGCGGTTGCCCCGAACCACCGTAGGGTGGCGCGGGGGCGTCCAGATCGCGGACCAGAGTATTCGAGGGCACAGCCAACAGGTACTGCTCGTTCATGGCGCGCAATTCCTCGCGAAAATGGCTGTTTCGGCCCATTTCGTCATCCCCGGCCACCCAACGGTGCGGCAACACAGCGCGGTGTTCCCGAAGCATTTCCAAGGCCAATTCATGCCGCGTACGAAAGCGGATCTCCTTCGGAATCCCTGCCCGCCTGCGCCGCTCTTTGTCCTTCGTCCATTCCTCCGGCAAGTACAGCCGCGTGTCGACCAAGGCGTGCTCCCGCCGGGTCACATAGCCCATGTAGACGCCGACCTGGCAGTTGTCCACCTTGCCCGCCCGGCCACACCATTGCCGGGCCACTCCCACCGACGCCTTGCCTTGCTTAAGCACCCCCGAGGGGTCGAAGACCAGCACGCCATCGGCTTCGCCGATCCCGGCTCCGATCTGCCTCGCCAGTTCGCCGATGATGGGCTGCCACTCCCAAGGTTTCTGGCCGATAAACTTCTGCAACGGCTGTCGGTCTTGCTCATGCAGATAGGCAATCGATTCGATGTTCTTGCGTTTGATGTTGGACACCAAGCCCGCCACATACTCCTCCAGATGGTCACGTTGGGCGGCCGGCTCCAAGGTCGCCGCGAATGGCTGAACGAACTTCTCCAATCGCTCCAGCACGCCTTCCAACACCTCGGGCTTGACCTCCGCATCCGCCATCAGTTCCTCAAAACGCACCACAAATCGCCGTTCCATGACTTTCTCCTTTCGGTTGACTCCGTTCAACGAAAGGACTGTCTACATAACAACTTAAGTTCACTCAAGATCAATACACAGTCAAAGTAATTGCGCCCGCTTCTACCTTTTTCCGTTATTGCCCAAGACCTCGACCAACATCACGGCACCAATCATAAGGACCGCCCCTACTATTGCATTGCCTGTCAGTCTGTCGCCAGCTTCGACGTACCCAAAGACGGCGGCAGACAGGGGCGTCAAGGCGACAATAACGGTAACACGAACCGCTGAGAGGTGTTGCTGAGCGAAGTTCTGGAGGAGAGCCCCAGCAGCGGTTGAGATGGCCCCAGTAATCAGCAAGGCAAACCACACGTCCCCTGTCGGTAATCTAACCGGCTCAATCATCGGCCAGATGGCCAGGAAGCCAATCGTTGAGACCATCACCTGGACGAAGGCGAATCCGGCGGCATCGTGTTCCTTGGCGTAACGGTCCAAAAGGGCGATGAAGACCCCAATGAACGCGGCCCCGGCAAGGGTGAGAAGGTCGCCGACATTCATTTTGTCCGGTCCTAGACCGGCTAAGAGAGCAAGGCCGACGAAGCTGACCGCTATGGCTGCCCAGGAAAGCCAGCTTGTGCGGACTCC
>JAZDHO010000119.1:0-2285 GCA_043805815.1 Chloroflexota bacterium | reverse complement strand
GGGAAGGTTGTGTCTTCGCAGCGGAGAATGAGCATCAGACGTTGGATCCAGGACAAACCCCACGCGCTGGAAAGACTGTGGCAATTCGCCGAGTGGGCGCTCCATCGGCTGGACCCATTGTTCATCCGCGTGGGCTACGATCGGGCAGCGAAGCTCATCCTACCTTTTGAAGACATGGGCAAGAAGCTGATTTTCGATTGCCAGTTGTGCGGGCAGTGCATCCTGCACTACACGGGCATGACATGTCCCATGACGTGCCCCAAGAACTTGCGAAACGGCCCGTGCGGGGGCGTACGCCTGAACGGGCATTGCGAGGTCAAGCCGAAGATGCGCTGCGTTTGGGTGGATGCGTACGAGCGTTCGCTCAAGATGCCGATCTGGGGCAAGGAGATGCTGACCGAGCAGCCGCCCGTCAACTGGCAACTCCTCGGGACATCCTCCTGGATCAATTTGCTCAAGGGCGTGGATCGCCGGAGGCGTGACATAGCGCCCGGTGAACGCAGATAGTGCCGTGTGTCACCATTGGCGAGGGGGCGAGACCAATGAGCGATGAAATCGTCGTCAAGCGCCTGCGCAGCGCCGAAGATGCCCGGCAGGCGTTCCCTTGCATGTGCGAAGTGCCCACCCCCTGGCCGGAAGCACTGGAGGTGTGTCGTGCCTGGGTCGGGCAGAACCTCGGCCGGCACATCGAAGGCTACCACGTCCACGATGCCGGCGGCGATGTTGTCGGGCAGTTGTATTACGCGCCATCGGAGCAAGCCCTCGTCCCTTACGAGATCGAGCCTGGGGCGGCCGTCATCTATTGCGAGTGGATTCAACGACGCCGGCAGGGAAGGGGCTTGGGATTCCAGCTCTTCGCCGCTTTCAAAGAGGATATCCGGGGGGGAGGATGCAAGGGCATCGTGGTTGAAGGCACCGACCGCGAGGAGCAGATGTTTTACCAGCACTACCTCGCGCGCGGGTTCAAAATCATCCACGAAGCCGATGATCGGAAATTGCTGTACCTGCCGCTGAGCCAGCCCCAGGTGCGAGTGCTGCCTCTGCAGCCCCGCATCCCGTGCCGTCGCGGCGTTGCGGTGGAAATCCTGGTCCTCACCGGATATCAGTGCCCTTTTGAGACGCCGACCCGGCTCCTTCTGCTGGAGGTAGCGCGCGAGTTCGGAGACCGGGTCCTCGTACGCCAGGAATCGCTCACGAGAGAAACATTACAGCGCTACGGCGCGGCCAGTGGTATCTTCATCAACGGCCGCCCCAAGCTGGCCGGCGCGACCTCCGAGGATGCCATCCGTCAGGCGATCATGGAGGAACTGTAGACATTCAGTCCCATGAAAAACAACATTCGGAACAGCGCAGCCACCCCCGCAGAGCAGCCTCCAATCAGCAACCTGGCGTCGGTTCTGGCTTCGGGCCGATTCGCGGTCGCCGCCGAGCTCTCGCCTCCGAAAGGCGTTGACCTGGAGGGCATCGCCCGCGATGCCCGCACCCTTCGCGACTACGCCGACGCGGTCAACGTCACCGACAACCAGGCGGCCAGCGTGCGCATGGCCAGCCTGCCGGTGGCGGCCTTGCTCCTGCGTCACGGCGTCGAGCCTGTAGCCCAGATGACCTGCCGGGATCGCAACCGCCTCGCCATGCAGGCCGATCTCCTGGGCGCTGCGGCGCTCGGCATCCGCAATGTCCTTCTGCTAGGCGGCGACCACGGCATCTGGGGCGACCACCCCGACGCCAAGAGCGTGTACGACATGGACTCGATCCATCTCCTGCGGATGGTCCACAACATGGTGGAGCACGGCATCATGGACAACGGTCGGCCCATCTCGCCCGCGCCGAGGTTCTTCGTGGGGGCGACTGCCAATCCTTTTGCGCCGCCACTGGAGTATCGGCCCTTGCGCCTGGCAAAAAAGGTCGCCGGCGGTGCCCGCTTCGTGCAGACCCAGCTTATCTACAACGTCGAACGCTTCACGGCGTTCATGGCGCGCGTGCGCGACCTCGGCCTCCACGAAAAGGCCTACATCCTGGCCGGCGTCGGGCCGATCAAGTCTGCCTGGCAGGCCAACCATCTGACCAGCAAAGTGGCCGGGATGGACGTGCCAGAGCAGATCGTCACGCGCATGAAGAATACGCCGAAGGCGGCTCAACCCGAGGAGGGCATCCGCATCTGCGTGGAGATCATCCAGCAGGTGCGTGAGATTCCCGGCGTGGCGGGCATTCACGTCATGGCCGTCCACTGGGCCGAGGCCGTGCCTGAGATCGTGACCAGGGCGGGACTCTACCCGCGTCCGCCG
>JAZDHO010000118.1:0-2455 GCA_043805815.1 Chloroflexota bacterium | reverse complement strand
CCTGCGCGTATCCCTATAATTCTCCGACAGCAATCGCATCTACCGCGACTCCTTTGCCCAGCCGGTAACCGATTCCGATATCGTGGAAGCGGCGGAGACCGCGCATGATCGTTTGAGATCCGGGCAACTCGCGGGAGTTTCTGTTGAGTGCCCCGCCGAGTCGCGAGAGGATGACATTGGCCGTGGCGACGCGTAGAGCCCTTTTTTTTGCCCCGGCATCGTCTCGGGAGCTACGAACGGTTGAAGGGCTTCGAGCAGGCGGCATTCCCATGGGTCAAAGATGAGTTGGCAGCGCAGGTCAGGGGCTTGGCGACCGAGCAAGGTTAGAAGCATGACTCGCCAAGCCATGACCGTATCGATGGCGATGGCGCGGGCCAGTTTGGCTGCGCTTTGATGCTGATGGGCTTCGATACGGCAACCGCTTTTCAGAACGCGATGCCATTCTTCGATGCGCCACCGGCGGCTGTACCACCGTACGCAACGGAGCGCCTGCTTGCGCGATTCGATCGGCACGGTGGTCAACAGCACCCAGCGCAACGGTTTGGCGCCCTTGGGAGGATCGACTTCCGTCAGCAGCAGCGCGTACAGTTCCACGGACGGGAGGTGCCGGGTTTGCGTGGTTTTCGGCGCGCTGATTGTCACCTTGTCCCAGCGCAGTTGGATTTTGGCCCGGCGAGCCGGAAGACCGATCCTTGCGGGTTGACTAGGCTTGCCCTTTTTCTCACGCTGGCGCGGCACCGCGATGTGCGCTTGGCCCATTACGGGCAACGCCTCCAGATGGGCGAAGAGCTTTCGGGGTTCCTCTTCCAAGCAGCGGTCATAACGCGCACGAACGAGCAGATGAATGTTGCGTGCTTTGCGCCGACGATAGTCGAAAAGCTCGAACAGATCGCTTTCTCGATCTCCCACCGCGATTAGTTCGGTCTCGGGGACCCATTCCGATATTTCACGCAGTTCCTCGATGGTACGCAACCACCGGTAGGATTCCTTCTCTTCGATGGGACGGTTCTGCGCCTTGTCTTGGCTGTCGAAATGCGAGGCATAGATCTGGGTGCCCAGCACGCCCAGCGGCAGGCCGCCCTCACTCAAGGCCAGCACCGAGTGCATCTTCAGCCCTTGGCTGAGGGCACCGGTCTGGTTCTTGCCGATGTCGCCCAGGTCGTTGCAGTGCAATCGATCCGAGAAATCCAGATCGGTCGTGTCTTGGACGGCCAGCACGCGGCCATACCCTTTGATACGCCGTATCGTCTGCCGGCGATGCCCACTGAGAATGCCCTCCGGACTCATCTGCGCCCGCTGCTTGCCGATGAACCGGTAGTAGGCTTTCAATTCGTGACGGTCTCCGGCAAAGCACTCGGTATACGAAGCCGACGGGTTGCGCGCTTTGGCTTGGGCGATGCGCACCAACCGCTGCGTCGTGTCCTGATGTCCCAAGTCCGCTTTCCCAAACTCCGCCTCCACCCACCGCTCGGCACGCAACGACTCGTCCAGGCTCAGGGCTGTGATTTGCTGGCTCTTGGGCGCGATCCCCATCTGCTGGCGCCAGCGTCGATTCAGCTCGTACACATAGACCTCTTTGCGGGCCACCTGGGGATCGTTGGACCCGTTGCGTCCCCGCCCCGTGCTTTGACCCAGCCTCAGCCAGTTGGCTGCCTGATAGCAGGTGCCTTCATACGCCTCGGTGTTCACGAAGCTCTCCAGCAACCAAGGTTCCAAACCGTAGCGTCGCGCAAAATCCGGCCCCACGCGTTCGGCGGCCATGCTCAGAACCCGACTGGCCAAGTTCTGGCAACGCACGCTGGGGCGAATCAGAAATCGCCGCATGTCCAGTACGCGATCTTGAAACCCCTTGCGCGTCGCATCGTCCCATCCGATCCATTCGTCGCGAGGCGCCAGTCGCAGGGCGCAGGAACCAAAACCCAACGCGCCCAGCCAGCCGTGCTCGGACCCAATCAGGTAGCGCACCTGTCGCCCCACCATCCGGCTGTCGTGCAACGGATGTTCGGTCTCGATCAACTCGTTCCACGTTCGGAACAGTTCATCCTGCGCACGGCTGACTTCCACCAGACACAACCGCTGCACCTGCTCGACCCGCTCCGGCATCTTCCGCGGCTCAGCGACCCGCCGGCCCAGTCGGCGCGGCTTCCACCGCCCTGGCCCGCGGCTCTGACGCTTCGGCAATTGCCAGTAGCCTCGCGCTTCCAGAATCCGCAACGCCTTCTGAGCTCCCCCTTGCCGTAATTGACCCCGAGCATCTCGCAGACCCAGACGCTCACACATATGGCGCGCCAGTACCACCCGCCCTTTGCCCTTGTTGTCTCTGAGCCACTCCTTGACCAGTGCCGTCCCTCCGCCGCTCGCCAACCGTTCCTGAATCGTGCATGAGGTACCCATGCGCCATGGTGTAACAAGACGCGTAACCAATGTCCCGTTCTTTTTTCGGGGGCAGGTGCAG
>JAZDHO010000117.1:0-11246 GCA_043805815.1 Chloroflexota bacterium | reverse complement strand
GCCCTCGACGTGCGCCGGTCCGATGAATCCGGTGCCCGCCACGCCCACGCCGACGGTCTCTTTGGTCAGGTTCTTGGTCATGTGTTCCTCTCCGCCAGAATATGCATCCTGAGGTCAGATTCGTGGCCGTGCGGCTGTTGGGCGTGCCGCAAAGCGCCGCTCGATCTAGGTGCGCTTGACCGTGAGCAGCCCCATTTCCTTGCGGGTGTCCTGCAGCATCTTGGTATAGAACTTATTGTACGTGCAGCAGCCCGTGGGTTTTTGCCGGATGAGCAGCTCCAGGCAGTGATCATCCGCCGTGCACCAGTTGATCTCTGCCTCCCGGCTCTCGCGCATCTTGAGGGGGAGCAGCGGGTCGGCAAGCGACTGCCGGCCGAGGCCGATCATGTCCACGTACCCCTTCGAGATGTTCTGGGCCCCGTACGCCAACAGGGCGCTGTCCTGGCGGCGGACCGCCTGCAGCTTGTTTGCGCCCTTGCCGAACACGGAATAGTTGGAACCGATCACCACGGTCTCCTTCTTCAGGTTGTCCCTTAAGACCTTGGCGAAATACTGGTGCAGGTAGGCGAAGTAGGGATGCTCCTTGTCGGCCTGCGTCAGGCTGATGGTGATGGACGGACTGCCGGCGGATTGGACGAAGTACTGCGCGCCGCGCGCCTCCAGCCCCTTCACAAGGTCTATCGGCTCGGTGAGGTCGATGACAGGCGTATCCGGCCCGGCCGTGCCGAATCCGCCCGGGAATCCTTCCCAGACCGAGATCTTTGAGCCGATCAGGAAGTTCTTGTCTGGCACCGCCTTCTGGATGCGCTCGTACAGGTCATAGGCGAACTGTCGTCGGTTTTCCCATTTGCCGCCGTACTTCCACTTGCGCGTGTTGTACGGGCGCAGGATCTGGGATCCCAGGTAGCCGTGGCAGAACTTCATGTCGATGCCATCCGCTCCCGCGTCGTGCGTGATCTTGGCGGCCAGGACGAAGTCGTCCATGATCTTCTCGAACTCGTCCTCGGTGAACACTTCGGCATCAAAGCCCGGGAGCGGCTTGACCGAGAGCCGCTTGGAGAACTGGGGATTGCTGAGCTCGCCAGAGTGCGTGAGCTGGAAGACGAAGAGCGCTTTCGGATTGACCTCGCGCATGCGCTTGACGAACTTCGTCAGCGCCGGCAGGTTCTGGGGCATGATGAAGAGTTGATTGAGACGCCCGCGGTTCTTGTCGGTGATGGTGATGGCTTCAAGGCTGACCAGCCCCGCCTCGCCCTTGAACAGGTTCTCGTAGCGCTGGTAGGTTAGGTCACTCGGATTGCCTTCGGCGTCCCCGTCCGTGCACTCCATGGGCTGACTGAAAAAACGGTTCGCGCAGGTCCGTGTACCGATCTTGATTGGTGAAAGCAGGATCTCTCGGGCTTCCATTTCAGACTACCTCCTGTAACACGTCAATGGCGATTGGGCGGTTCTTTGTTCCACGTGCATACAGCGGCTAAAGCCTCTCGCAGAACTCGAGCGTCACGCCGTTTGGATCCAGCAACAGGAGAACTCTGACGCCCAGATTCGGCAGCTCGGTGGTGGGCAAGGTGATCTCGATGCCCGCATCCCTGAGCAGCTTCTCGTGCGCAGCCACATCTTGCACCTCGAAGGCGATGTGCCGCAGACCGACGTCGCTTTCAGCCTTCGGCGGGGCGGTGCTCGTGCCGCGATAGTCGAACAGCTCCAGGCGCGAGCCATTCGGCAGGCGGAAGTATGTGATGTCGAATTCGCCGCAATCCACCGTCTCGAGCCATTTCAGGCCCAGGACGCCTGCATAGAAATCGTATGATCTGACGGCGTCGCGTACGTTGATCGAGACATGCTCGATCCGGCTGATGTTCAATGGAATGGCTCCGATAATGACGGGCGCAGCCCATGGGTGGATGGGCTGCGTGTGGGTCTGCCTTACATCGTTTCCCGCTTGGTGAGCTCAGGCGAGACGAATATCTTGAACAGGTTCGGGTCCTTGCGCAATTCGTGCAGCGCCCAATCTAGGTCCTCGAGCGGCACCTTCATCGAGAACAGTGGCTTGGGGTTGATGCGGCCGCTTGAGAGCAGGGTGATGGCATCCGGCCAATCGCTGCCGATGCCGGCGCACGAACCGGTGATCTTCTTCTCGCCCAGGACAAACTCGAAGGGGCGGATCTGCATCGTATCTTGCTCGCCGACGATCCCGAAGGACGACAGCGTTCCGCCGCGCCGCAGCATGGCAAACGCCTGCTCGTAGGTCTTGATCGTGCCGACGGCCTCCAGCACGTAGTCCGCTCCCCGGCCTTCGGTCAGCTTCATCACCTCTTCAACCGGGTCCTTCACATCGTCGATGTGAATGGCATAGTCAGCGCCCATGTCCTTTGCGATCTGCAGGCGCTTGCGATTGTCGCCGAAGACGATCACGGGTGCGCAGGCCTTCAGCTTGGCAAGGCGGGCATGTAGCACGCCGAGGCCGCAGCCGATGATCGCCACGCTGCTGCCCAACTGCGGATCCATGGCCTTGGCGGCATGGATCACGCATGACACGGGCTCGATGAAGGCGCCTTCCTCGAAGCCCATGTTGTCGGGAAGCTTGTGCACGTTCTTGATGGGGGCCTTGACGTACTCGGCGAAGGTGCCGTCGGTGTGGATTCCGAGCTGTGTGAACGAGTCGCACAGCAGCTGCTGACCGTGCATGCAGTAGAAGCAGGTGCCGCAGCTCATGTTGATGTCGGCGGTGACGCGGTCGCCCTCCTTCAAGCCCCTCGTATTCTTGCCGATCTTGGCGATCACTCCGGAGAACTCATGTCCCGGGGTCATCGGCAATTTATCGGCTGAGTACCAGCCATTGTAGATGCTCCAGTCCGTCCCGCAAATGCCTGTGTACTTGACCTTGATCAGCACTTCGTTGGCCACGATTTGCGGAACCGGGACCTGCTGGACCTTGATCTGCCCGGGTTTCTCAAACACAGCTGCTTTCATCATGTCTGCCATTGCATGCTCTCCTGTTTCGAGGATGAAGGTTCAGTTGAACAAGACGTCGTGCCGGCCCTCGTACGGCTTTTCGATCAGCAGCGGCTTCAGGTAGGCGATCGTCTTGGTGATTCCGTCGTTGCGGCTCATGGTCACATCCTCGTGCTCATAGGACATGACGTAGTCGTACCCGATCAACGAGAGCTCCGTGATGACCTTCTTCCACGGCACCGAGCCCCAGCCGGGGATGCGGAACCGGAAGCCGCGCCCGAGGCGCTGCCAGTCGCCTTGCGGGATCAACCCGGAACGACGCACATTGTGGGCGACGATCTCACCGTCCTTTGCATGCACATGGAAGATGTACGGGGCGAGGGCGTCGATGAAGTTCTCCACATCGATGCCAAGGTAGATCAGGTTGGCGGGATCGAAATTGAAGCCGAATTCCTTTCGTCCCCCCATGAGTTCCACCGCGCGCAGGGCGGTCTCGACGTTGTAGGCCAGTTCGTTGGGGTGCGGTTCGTGAGCGAACTTGACGCCGTACTCCGCGAACTTGTCGAGGATCTTGCCCCAGCGCTCGACGAATTCCTCTTCCATGTCAGACCAGCCCTTCGAGTAGGGCCAGGGGAAGAACCGTCCGAAATTCTCGCAGCCGATGAAGCCGGTTACTACGGGGACTTCGAGGGCGTTGGCGGCCGCCGCCGTCTTGATCATGCGCTCCGTCCCGAACTTGATCTTGTCTTCCTTCGTCCCCTTGCAGATCGCGTCCGTGTCTTTGCCGAACGGGCCAAGCACGATCTGGCCCTCGGGATGATTGGCAAGCGCCGAGATGATTAGTCCATGCGACTTGACCAGCTTCTTCAGCGCCGCCGCGTTGCCGCCTTTGACGATCTCCTCAATGTCCAGCTGCCCGTTGCCCGAGAACGCCGGTATTTCCACCGCTTCGTAGCCCAGCCGCGACGCGAGCTTGAAGACTTCCTCGATCTGCATTTCCAGGAATGTGGCTGTGAACAGTCCGATCTTCATTATGGTCTCCCTTTCGCAAGTTGTTGTCCTGAGCCCGCGCACGAGTCGTCCCGATCGATAGGCCTCCTTCCGGGCATGCGCACGGCGTAATCCAGGATCTGCTCTGGATGCAATATCCCTTCGGACAACCGCTAAGTTGTGGATCGTTTAAACCGCTAAAAGATGGCGTTCAGTCGCAGGAAGATGAAGCAGGACCGACCGCAGGGGCGTCGCGGCTCGATTCACAAAGTGCCGCACAAACGATCGCCTGCTGTAATCCTGTAATTACAAGGAATTGTATTGACCTTCTCCTATTGTGTCAATGTGCCGTTCATCCTCCCGGAAGTGCAGGCACCGAGCGCCCGCGCATTAGAGTTCAACGTCCCTAAGCGCCTCGCTGATCGTTGATTGATACTGCGCAACCAGCTCAAAGATGGGCAGCAGCTTCTCGTACTTGGAGTTGTTCTCTCGGTTTGGCTCGACGACCTCCTCAGTCTTGTGGATCGCATCGATCTTGTCGAAGTTGCTCCACAGCCCGCAGCCGACGGCCGCGATGGCCGCCGCCCCGAGTGCGCCGGCATCTTGATCGATGTTGGTCTTCCTGATGCGCGTGTTGAACGCGTCGGCGAAGATCCCCAGGTAGAACCGGCTCTTTGCCCCGCCGCCGACGAACAGGATTTCGTCTTCGAGCCGCGTGTACTTGCGCAGCAGGTCCAGCCTCAGGCGCAGGTTCAGGGCGATCCCTTCCATTGCCGCACGGATTAGCTCAGGCTTGCCGTGTTTCAGGTCCAAACCGCTGTACGCACCGCGGATGTGGACACTCGGATCCTGTGATGTACCGCCTGCGAGGCTCGGATTAAAGAGCAGCTTGTTCGATCCGACCGGCGCCTTTTCCGCCGCCTCATTCATCAATTCGTAAACATCTTCGCCCGCAGCCGCTGCCTGCCCAACCAATTCATCGCAGATGTTGTCCTTGACCCACGCAAAGGAGGTCCCGGCCGAGAAGATGCTGACCGCCGACGTGAACATTTTGGGGATGACGTGCGTGAAAACGAAGGGTCGGTATTTCTCGTCGAGCACCGGCTTCTCGGACGACACCGCGATCCAGGCCGCCGAGCCGAGTGAGGTGTAAACCCTGCCATCGCGGATGTTGCCGGCGCCCAACGCCATGCACGAGTTGTCCACTCCGCCGCACACAACCCTGACGCCTCTTCCAAGCCCCATCTCATCGGCGACCTCGGGACTGAGGGCGCCGAGGATCTGGGTGGAGGGTACGATCTCCGGCCATATCCCCGGTGCGACGCCGCTTGCCTCGATGAACTTGTCGCTGTAACGCCAGGCCTTCAGATCGTACACTCCGGTGCCCGATGCATAGGAGAAATCGGTCTTGATCTCGCCGGTCAGCCTGAAGTTGATGTAATCCTTCGTCCCCAGGATCTTGTGCACCTTCCGGAACATCTCCGGCTCATTCTTCTGGTACCACATGACTTTGAAGACCGTGTACAGGGCAGCCGGAAAACCATTTCCGGTGGCCATGTACCATTCAGCCGGATCCACCCTGGTAAAGAAATCCTCAGCTTCCGCCTGGGCCCGCACATCGGACCAGATCGGTGTGGCGTCGCGCAGCAGCTTTCCGCCGCTGTCGATCGGAACAGCGCCCAGGCTGTGCCCCGAGATGCCCAGGCCTACGATCTCGTCTTTGTGTGCACCGCTTGTCCGAATCAGTTGGCGGGCGCTGTCCAGGACCGCCGCCCACCAGTCCGCGGGCCGCTGCTCATGCCATCCGACCTGCGGATACTGAGTGGGGTAGGGAACAAAGGCGCTCGCCAGGCAGTTGCCCTCGCCGTCGTACAGCGATGCCTTGTTGCCCCCGGTCCCAAGGTCAAACGAGATGATTTTCTTGTCCATCGCTCACTCGTTGAGTTCGTTCTGTGACTCGACTACGCTTGGATCCGTCGCCCCGCCCGAACCGATTGTTCCACGATCTGGATTCCGCTCTTTAGGTTGACCCCAAAACGGCTTGCCCCAGCCTCGTACATCCCCACCAGAGTGTCGAGGCTGCGAATTCCCCCCGAAGCCTTGATCTTGATCCGATCCCCGACCAGTGACTTGACCAGCCGCACATCCTCGAGCGTCGTTCCGCGATCCGCCCAACCCGTGCCGGTCTTGACGAACGCCGCTCCGCTGCGCACACAGATGTCGCAGGCCTGCCGGATCTCTTCCTTCGTCAGCACCATGAGTTCGATGATGACCTTCACCGGCGTCGGACGCACAGCTTCGATCACGGCCCGCGCGTCGGTTTCTACTTCGGCCGGTTCGCCCGAGCGCAGCTTGCCGATGTTCATGACCATGTCGATCTCGTCGCAGCCCGCCGCCAGTATCTCCTTGGCCTGTGCGACTTTGAGAGCCGTGGAGTCCGAGCCCGATGGAAAGCTGACATTCCCCACCAGGGCCACGCCAGGGGCCGCCTGAAGGAGGTGCCTTGTGTACGGGATGAAGCACTGGAGGACGGAAACGTGGCCGAAGCCGTAGCGGCGCGCTGCATCCACCATCTCCTCGATCTCCCCCTTGCTGGATGTCGTTCGGACGCAGGAAAGGTCGATCATCGCCGCGATCTCTTTGGGGCTGAGTATCATCGACAGACTGCCTCTGGGCTCTTCCCGTGGGTTGCGAGGCTTTGACTTCTTTCCGGCACTTTTGCGGCTCGCTGCACCGGTAAGCTACTCCCGCACCACCTCTTCCACAAGTTCGACCGCATCCTGAATGCACCGGCCGCAGGTTGTGGAAAAGAGCCCCGCTTGCCTCCCCTTCTCACGCTCCTCAGGAATGCTCAGATCGTGGCCGATGAGGTCCCGGCAATAGATGGACTTGTTCCTTGCCTTGAACCGCCGGGACACTTCAGCGACCAGCCCATACGTGGCCTCAGTGTTGTGGCCATACTTGGTTCCATCGGTGACAACCCTGCCGTGCTTGAGGCCGATGACCATGCAGGCTCCGGTGAGCGCACCGCAAACCTCACACAGCCGGCCCATGCCCGAGCCAAATCCGGTCGAGATGTTCAGGGCCGCCTCCTTGCTCAATCCATAGTCCTGCGAGAAGGTTGCCAGCACAGACTGGGCGCAGTTGAAGCCTCGATCATGGTACTGCCTGGCAAATTCGGTCTGGGAGCTCATGCCTGCCCTCCGATTTGTGGCGTCACTTTCCCCGCACCCTTGATGCAGCCTCATTCAACTTATCGAACAGGGCGGGCGTCAGGTCGAAGTGCAGTACTTGGGCGACAACCTGTGTCCAACCGTGGACGAAGTAGATCCACCCGTCTTCCACCTTCACGTTGCGGCTTTCAGCCTGCGCCAGGGACTGGTGCAGGAAGTCCAGCTCGCCGCGGTAGTTGAATTCCCACGAAATGCTGTTCATCGGGAACTTGCCGTCCCAGCTGATCGGCGAACCCGGAGTGTCCTTGCCCATCCCGGTTGCGTTGATGATGATGCTGTAGGGAGGGAATTTCTCCATGATCTTGTCACTGACTGCAGGATCTGTGTTCTGGATGTATTCGATCTCGATGTCGGTCTTGAGTCCGCTGACCATTTCCCTGGCGTGATCGAGCCGCCCCTGCGATCGGTTGACAAAGGTGAACCTGCTGGGGCGATCCGCCTTTTCCTTCTTGTTGATCAGATGCAGCAGGGTCGCGATCGCCGAGCCGCCTGCGCCGAAGCTCAGCACATCGCCGCCCGTCCTTCCGAAGTAGCCTCTTTCGATGATGGCATCCAGGCTGGCGCCCGCAGTGATCGGGTCCTTGGCATGGCCCTCAAGCCTTCCATCCAGTTTCGATATGCTCGAGACTTCATCCGTGATCTCGGCATATGGATCGAGATAGTCGAACATGTCTTGCGCTGCCGTGAGCAGGTCGATCTTGTGGGTCGTGACCAGGGCGCCCAGCGACAGCGGGTCGTACTTGATCTGCGCCACCTTCTGCCGGTAGATCTCGGGATCATCATGGATCTTGCAGTCCATGCCCTCCAGCACCACTTCCGGGCGGCCGAGGACCTGCATCCATAGTGGAAAGACCTTGTTGATCGAGGACTTGCCGGTGGTCACGCCGATGAAATAGAACGTGGGGACGGGTTTCGCTGCGACCTGAAAGTTTTCTGCTGCGGTGTTGAGCTTCGTGTTCATAGGTGTGTCCTGTTCACTGAGAAGTTGATCTGGCGGCTTTCACGACCTGAGCGAAATCTGAGGCGCGTTTCGTGATCTCGGCGAAATTCCCTTCTTTGGCCAGCTGCGGCGGGCAGAGCTCACTCCCCGCGCCGACAGCCACCACTCCGGTCGCAAACCACTCGGCCACATTGCTTGAGCTCACGCCTCCAGTTGGCATCATGGGTATGAAGGGGAACGGCCCCTTCAGGGCCCTGACATAGGCGGGCCCCCCCAGCGAACCGGGGAAGACCTTCACCACATCCGAACCCAGGTTGTAGGCTTGCAGGACCTCGGTGGGAGTAAGGGCACCTGCCATGGTCAGCAGCCCTGTCGCGATCATGCTGCGGACGAGGTCGGGCTCGCACGCTGGACTGACCAGGAAATTTGCTCCAGCTCCCTTGGCGGAAGCGGCCTGCGTCGGCTTTGTCAGCGTGCCCATCCCGACCAGGATCCGCCCACCGAACTGCTTGACGAGCGCGCGGACCACATCCTCCGCATTCGGTGTGCTGTACGTGATCTCGATGCCGGAAATGCCTCCCGCCATCAGCGCCTCGACCATTTTGACCGTGAGTTCGGCAGACGGACCCCGGATCACCGCCAGCACACCGAGTTGCTTGATCTTTTCGAGAACTTCCGCTTTGTTCATGTTCCCTCCAGGCTTCGTTTTTTGGGCTCCGTCTGCTACACCACCCTGTGAGCGGGCTCTTGATTCTTCAACACTGAAAGGCAATCTTGCATGGCCAGCCAACCCATCTTGCTTGTGGCGCCGTCGGTCATGGCGCCCAAGTGAGGCGTGGCAACGACCTGCGGCAGTCTCAGGAGCGGGTTGTCTGCATCCGGCGGCTCGACCGCGAAAGCGTCTAGGCCCGCACCCCTCAAGCGCCCGCTCTCAAGCGCCTTGAGCAGGGCACCCTCGTCGATGACCTCCCCGCGCGCCGTATTGACCAGGAATGCGCCCGGCTTCATCTTGCTGAGAAAGACCTCGTTCACCATGCCACGGGTTTCGGGCAGCAGCGGGACGTGCAAGCTGACGAAGTCCGCCTGTCCGAGCACGCCGTCCAGCGTAGTCAGCTCAATATTTAGGTCTCTCGCCACGCCCGCAGCTACAAGCGGGTCGTGGGCAACGATCCGGCAATCGAAGCCGGCCAGCCGGCGGACGAGCTGCCTGCCGATGGCGCCCAGGCCCAGGAGCCCGATGGTCTTGCCCTCCAGGCTCAAACCCGCATAGCGTGGCCACTTGCCCTGGTGCACAGCCTCTACCGCCTCCGGGATCTGTCGCGCCAATGCCAGCATGAGGCCGAGCGCGAGTTCCGCCACGGACACCGAGTTGGCTCCAGGCGTGTTGGTCACCACGATGCCCTTCGCCTCGGCAGCCGCCAGGTCCACGTTGTCAACACCCACCCCATAACGCGCGATGACCTTGAGCCGATCCGCGTGCTGCAATGCCTTTGCATCGATCGCATCCAGGCCGGCAATGTATCCATCCATGCCCGGCAGCAGCTCGGCCACTTCCCCGGAGCTCAGCGGTTTTCCGGTCGGGTTGTACACCACCTCGCCAACCTGCGCTTCCAGCTCTGTCTTCAGGCGCGAGTCGTTCTTCCCGTATGAAGTCGGCGTCACCAGTAGACGGCATTCCTTCAGCTTCATCGTTTCTTCGCACCCGTGGCCCGCGGGTTGTCAACGATCTCAGGTCCGTCAGAGCCATCCATGACCATCTTCTTGAAACCCTGGCGCTCGATCGTGCCGTAGTCGTGTCCTGCATTGGCGGGGTAGGCGAAGAATGTGACCAGATCTTCCTGCCTCGAGGTGCACACGGACCGATGCGCCCAACGGGGCGCAACATACAGCACTTTTCCCGGCGTCAGAGCTTCCACCGAGGTGTCTCCTTCAGGTGTCTCCATCACCATATAGCCTTCGCCCCGCAGGCAATAGTAGATCTCGGAGGTCTCCAGCACGGAATGGAAATGGCCCTTGGTCATGAAGTATTCCCTGCCCACTTTTCCGGGATGCACGATCGAAACGCCCATGATCAATTCACCCTCAACTTCCGGGCGCTTGATCTCATACACCTCATAGATCAGCTTATCCCCATGCGCCAGCATCTCTGCATACGCATCCTCGTCGAAGAACTGCCCCCGCAGCGCGGACAGCCGCCTCTCAATGTGATTGTCCACCCTGGATGGAATCACCTGGGGCGGCGGCAATGTGAATGTGAATGGTAAGTCCTTCATTTCCTTCTCCACGATCGAATTAGTCCAGCCCGGCAAGTCGTCGGGCAATGTTCCCGCCTAGCAGCTGCTCCAGCTGCACTTCGGTGTAGCCCCTTTCCCGGAGCTGCCGCCGGATCTCCCCAGGCAGGCTCGCCAGGCCCGCACCGCCTCCGATACTATGGTACAGCTCAGCTTCGGCCATGTCGGTGGCCAATGCAATGCGATCTGCATATCCAACGCCTGCCATTTCCTCCAGCAGGCGCCACAGATTGGCCGCGGGGTTGTACTTGGGTCTGTAGAAGGTGTCGTACTCCAGCATGACACCCATGCTGGCAAGCCCCTTGTGCAAACCTGCGTCGGGTCGCTTATCCATATGACACAGAAGCAGCTGCTTCGACCGCACTCCGAGGTCCGTGAAATGCATCCAAGCTCTCTCCGCCAGGGCGCCCTTCTCGGTGTGGATCTCAATCAGCGCCTTGGTCCCCACTGCTGCTGCGGCCGCACCTTCAATAGCTTCCTGTGGGCAGTCTGCCCAGGCCGCCTCGAGAGCGATCTTGATGAAACCCGCCCGCACCGGCCGTGGTGTGTCGAGTGTTTCTCGCAGGCCCTGCTCCAGTTCGGAGCATAGTAAGTCGGCGACCTCCTCAGCCTTCGCCTCCCAAAAACTGTGCTGCGCAGGGTAGTACTTCCTGCGGTGGAATCCGGTGCAGGCGACCAAAGTCACGCCGGCCGCCTTGGATAGCGCCAGCAGCTTGTTCGCGTCTCTGCCGCAGCCCCCGGGCTGACAATCCAGCAGCGTCTTGCCACCCGCCTCGCGGTACTCGACCAACTCCCGCTGAATGGCATCGAATTGATCCAGAACGGGACCACTTGGAT
>JAZDHO010000116.1:0-15672 GCA_043805815.1 Chloroflexota bacterium | reverse complement strand
GAGTCTCGCTGCCTGCGCGGGTTGAGCCTCCAAGCTCAACGCGGAAACGCTGGCGCAGGTTCTGCGCCCCGTGCAGGATGTATTCAGGTCGTCGGACTTCCCGGATCTGCTGGTTGGCCTTTCGGGCCCTGACGACGCGGCCGTGTGGCGGCTGGAGGACGGTCGCGCCCTGGTTGCCACCACGGATTTCTTCACGCCCATCGTCGACGATCCCTACGCCTACGGCGCCATCGCCGCCGCCAATAGCATTTCCGATATCTATGCCATGGGCGGGAAGCCGTTCCTTGCGCTGAATATCGCCGCCTTCCCGGAGGACCTGCCTGCCGGCATGCTCTCGGCGATTCTCCGAGGCGGCGCCGAGAAGGCGCGGGAAGCTGGTGTGGTGATCGCCGGCGGCCACTCGGTCAAGGACCGCGAGCCGAAATACGGGCTGGTCGTCCTTGGCTTCGTGGATCCGCGCCGCATGCTCACCAAGGCCGGGCTCAGGCTCGGCGATGTATTGGTGCTCACTAAACCGTTGGGCTTCGGGCTCACCACCACGGCGCTGAAGCGCGATCAGGCCGACGCCGACGATGTCGAGGACGCCATAGCATGGATGTCGCGGCTCAACCGGACCGCCGGCGAATTGGCCCTGGAGTTCGAGTTGACCGCCGGTACGGACGTTACCGGATTCGGGCTGCTCGGTCACGGACTTGAGATGGCCAACGCCTCAGGCCTGGCACTTGGGATCGAGCTCAGCAGAGTCCCGTTCCTGAAGGGCGCCTCGAAATATGCCGCCATGGGGGCCTATGCCGGAGGTCTGCACGATAACCGATCCTACTTCGGGCCGAGCGTGCACTTCTCGGACTCGATCGACAAGAACCAACAGATGATGCTCTTCGATCCGCAAACCAGCGGCGGCCTCCTGCTCGGAGTGCCCGCCGACAAGATGGAAGATCTCGCCCGCCGGGCTGCCGAACTGGATCAACCTGTCTGGGTCATCGGCGCTGCCCGGGCAGGCACAGGGATTCGAGTAGAATAGACGCGGCGGGAATCGTTCCCGACGGATCTAATCCAAGACAGGTGTAGTGTCAGAGATACTCGTAGTCGCGGTCCTGCTACTCTTGAACGGCCTGTTCGTGATGGCTGAAATGGCGGTTGTTTCATCACGGAAGGCCCGTCTGCAACAAATGGGGAATGAGGGGAACAGGTCGGCGTTGCGCGCTTTGCACCTGGCGCAGAATCCCGGCAAGTTCCTCGCCACGGTGCAGATCGGTATCACCCTCATCGGCATCTTGTTGGGAGCCGTGGGCGGCGCGAAACTCTCGGCCCCCCTGGCAGACCTGTTCCGGCTTTGGCCGGTCCTTAGCCCGTACGCCTCCACCCTCGCGTTCAGTTTGATCGTTCTCGTCATCACGGGCCTGACGCTGCTCTTCGGCGAGCTTGTGCCGAAGCGTATTGCGCTGCATGGGCCGGAGCGTATCGCGGCCGCTATCGCCGGCCCGATGACGTTCATCTCTGTGCTGTTCAGACCACTGGTTTGGCTCCTGGGAAGAAGCACGGAACTTGTGCTCAAGGCTCTCGGGATCAAGCTGGGCGCCGAATCGCCTGTGACAGAGGAGGAGATCCAACTGCTCATCAATCAGGGCACCGAGGCGGGGATTTTTGAGGAAGCTGAGCAAGACATGGTGGAAGGCGTGTTCAGTCTCGGCGACTCGCGGGTCTATTCCCTGATGACCCCGCGCACGGAGATCACCTGGATCGACATCTCGGACTCCCCCGACGAGATCCGCCAGAAGATCGGGGAGAGCCCTTACTCGCGCTTCCCGGTCTGCCAGGGCAGCCTTGACACAGTGGTGGGCATAGTGAAGGCACGCGATCTCCTGGCGGCCCCCGGTCTCGCCAGCCCGGACTTCAAGCTCAAAGACAAACTGAAGCCGGCTTTCTATGTGCCTGAAACGACCTTCGCCTCCCGGGCGCTGGAGTTGTTTAAGCAGCAAAGCGCAGAACTGATGCTCGTGATCGATGAATTCGGCAGCCTCCAGGGACTCATAACGCTGGACGACATCATCGAAGAGATCGTCGGCGACATTGAGGTGGAGAAACAGGCGACGCAGCGCCAGGACGGATCGTGGCTGCTCGATGGCTTGCTGCCGGTGGATGACTTCAAGGAGATCTTCAAGCTCGCACAGCTTCCACATGAAACCGAGTACGAGTCGCTCAGCGGCTTTGTCATGATGAACCTCGGAAGGGTGCCGCAGGCCGCCGACCACTTTGAGTGGAACGGCCTGCGCTTCGAGGTCATGGACATGGACGGCCGCCGCGTGGACAAGGTCCTGGTCACCACGCTGCCCCCTCGCTCTGCAACCCAACCTGTCACGACCCCTGCACGGTAGACACCCGCCCGGTCGGCGGCCTCCCCTGACGTACGGCCGCGGCACTCGACGCGGCGTCACTCACTCGGGTGGCAGGTCGCGGCCGCTGCTCAGGCCGCGAAGTCGGATTTGGGCACTGGAGTATAATTTTCTGCGCTATGAGTCCGGAAACCCCATCCCAGAAAACACAGGTGTGCCCCACGTGCGGCACGCGGCTTGCCGAGACGGCGACGCGCTGTCCCGTGTGCGGCACAGACTTGAGCGGCAGGGCGAAACCTTCCGCTCCCCAGAAACAGCGGGCGGTCAGGTCCATCTCGGCTGCCCGCATGCCCGAGGTCACGCTCACACTGCCCGCTGCCCTGGGTTTGTTGGTGCTCTTCCTGGCAGTTGGTGCCACGGTTGTCTACGCCGGATTGAGTGCCACGCAGCGCGTGGTCAACCCGACTGCGGTCCCCACCGGCACCGAGACCGCCGCCCCCTCGCCCACACCAACTGATACCCAGCTCCCCACCTTGGCTCCCACGGCCACGGAACAGGTGCCGTTTGAATACACGGTCGCCGCTGGCGATACCTGCGGGGGCATTGCGGTCACGTTCGGCGTGTCCGTCCAGAGCGTGATCATCCTGAACAATCTTCCGGCCGCCTGCAACAATCTCACCGTCGGCCAGAAGCTCCAGATCCCCTATCCCACCGCCACACCGCTGCCCCTTCCGACCGGCACGCTTGAGCCCGCGGACGCGACGCAGGCCGCCTGCCAGAAGGTCGAGCTGACCGTTCAGGAGAACGACACCCTCTCGAGCATCGCCGCCAACTACGCCGTCTCCATGCAGGCCATCAAAGATTTCAACGGCCTGGCCACTGACAACGTGTTCCTCGGTCAGCAATTGATTGTCCCGCTGTGCGCGCGTGCGGCCACACCCGGTCCGACCCCCACAGCCACCATTCCGCCTCCTTATGCTGCCGCGAACTTGCTCCTGCCTGCGGACGGCGCGGCGTTCACGCTGGCGCACGATGTGGTCACGCTGCAGTGGGCCTCCATCGGCGCGCTGCGCGATAACGAGAGGTATCAGGTCATCGTTGAGGACGTGACCGCCGGGCAGGCGCGCCGCATCGTGGACTACGTCAGCGACACCAAGTACATCGTCCCGACTACCTTCCGGCCAAAAGACAACGTCGCCCACGTGCTGCGCTGGTGGATCACCCCGATGCGGCAAAGTGGATCGGATGCACAGGGCCAGCCCGTGTGGTCCCCGGCCGGCGCCACCAGCGACAAACGCGATTTCACCTGGGTCGGCGCTGCCATCGCAGCCACACCGACACCATAACTACCCAGTTCGTTTGAAACGCAGCTTCCTGCCACCCGGCGCGTTTCTGGCCGCGGCCAAATCGCCGCGCATGTCACCGGGCAACTCCGCTGCGCGAACTCCCAGGGAGCAGACAGTGCATCCGGTCGGGATCTCGGGATAGCGCTGGCGTGCCTCGGGAGCGTGAAGGAAGCGTAACAAGTGCCTTGCAGTTCCGTTAGATTCCACAGACGCGGCACCGCAAATGGTAAAGTTGCGCATACAAACAAAGGGCGGCCCCGGGATTTCCGGGACCACCTCCAAGCTGGTGGTCCCTGGTGGCACGTCTACTACATCGACCCGAAATCCGCCTTTCACCAAAGACCCTTCGGTCATTGCAGCGCCTGGGGGACTGTCCGATGCAGCCGCATGACTTCATGTGCATCGCAGGGTCGTTGGAAGCCGCACCGGCCAGGCCGCGGCTCGCGGACCACCCGGACTTAACGGCGGCGACTGCCGATTCAGAAATCTGAGCTGATGGACAACCAAACCGTCCAGCTGGAACACCGTCTCAAACGCCATACCGCCATGATCGACGCCGCCATGGACGCCATCATAGGCGTCGACGAGAGCCAGGTGATCCAGCTTTTCAATCCGGCCGCGGAGTACATCTTCCAACGCAATGCTGCGGAAGTGATCGGCCAGCCGCTCTCGATGCTCATCCCGAGCAGGCTGCGAAACCGTCTCCAGGCCCATACTCGCGCCTTTGGAAGCAGCGCCGTCGCCCGACGCTCGATGGGCCATCCGCTGGCAGTCACCGGCCTGCGCGCGGACGGCACTGAGTTCCCGCTCGAAGTGACGATCTCGCGGGTCGAAGTAGGCGGCAGAAAGACCTACACCGCGATCGCACGCGACCTGACCGGGAGCGGGGCGCAGGATGAATCACTTCGACAGCGTGCAGAGGAATTGGACGCTTTGCAGGCAACCGTGCGGGAGCTCGCCTCTTCCCATCTGCTCTCGGAACTGCTGCACAAGATCGTCGAGCGGGCGGCGCACCTTGTGAACGCCTCGGGCGGCGGCTTGTATCTATGCGAGGCCGCGGATCAGGAGCTTCGCTGCGTGGTCAGTTACAACACGCCTCGCGACTATACAGGCACGGTTCTCAAGTTCGGGGAAGGTGCGGCCGGAATCGTGGCGCAGATCGGAGAAGCGCTCATCATTGACGACTATCCTGCGTGGTCCGGGCGCGCCGCGGCCTTCGAGCAAGAGCGGCCGTTCAAAGCTGTGCTGAGCGTTCCCCTTCTTTGGCAGGGACGGGTTACCGGAGTCATTCACGTCCTGCGCGGGGCTGAAGGCGGACCCTTCACAGAGCACGACCTGCAATTGTTGACGCTGTTTGCAAGCCACGCCTCAGTGGCCGTGGAAAACACCCGCCTGTTCGAGCTCGCGGAGACGGAGGTGGCCCAACGCCGGGACGAAGCCGAGGCGCGTCGACAGACGGCGCAGACGCTCGAATCCATCCTGGAGTCGTCCCCGGCCGCCATCATCTCCTATGACCCGCTGGGGCGGGTGCTGACCTGGAATGGCGCCGCCGAATGCATTTTCGGCTGGAAGGCCGGGGAGGTCATCGGCCGAACTTCCCCGCAGATCTGGTCCGAGGATTCCCCTGAGTCTCAGGGGCTTCACGAGCGTGCATCTCGCGGCGAGATGCTCGCCGACCTTGAACTCGAGCGTCGGAGGAAAGATGGCTCTCCCATCACCATCAGTCTGAGCACCGCCCCTATCGTGGACGCGCAGGGACGGCCGCACGGCCATCTCGCAGTCATCGCCGACATCACGGATCGCAAGCGCGCGGCCCAGGCATTGCGAGAATCTGAGGAGCAGCTCCGAGGTCTTCTCGATTCCATGCTGGAGGGTTGCCAGATCATCGGCCCGGACTGGCGCTATCTGTACGTAAATGATGCAGTCGCCGCACAGGGGAAGCAAACCAAGGAAGCGCTCCTGGGGCACACCATGATGGAGCTTTACCCCGGCATTGAGCAAACAGAGCTGTTTGCCGCTCTGCGCCAGTGCATGGATAAACACCGCCCTGACCACATTGAGACCGAATTCACGTTCCCCGATGGATCCCAGGGTTGGTTTGAACTCTCCATCCAGGCGGTTCCCCAGGGTGTCTTCATCCTATCCATGGATATCACTGACCGCAAGCGCGCGGCGCAAGCGTTGCGCGAATCAGAGGAGCGCTACCGGCTGCTTTTCGAGCACAACCCGCTTCCCATGTGGATCTACAACACGGAGAGCCTGCGATTCCTGGCGGTCAATGATGCCGCCGCGGAGAACTACGGCTATACCCGCGACGAATTCCTGTCGCTGACCCTCAGGGATATTCGCCCCCCGGAGGAATTGCTGCGTTTGGAGGCCGATCTGGCGGGCCCACGCCAGACTCGGGAACGATCAGGGCCCTGGAAACACCGTAGGAAGGACGGCACGCTGATTGACGTCGAGATCATCTCGCATGACACTTCCTTTGCCGATCAGCCCGCCAGGCTTGTACTGGTTATTGACATCACGGACCGCTTGCGGGCCGAGGCTGAGCTCCGGCAGGCGGAAGAAAAGTACCGCAGCATCTTTGAGAACGCGACGGAATCAGTCACCCAGACGACGCCGGCAGGACAATATCTCACCGCCAACCCGGCGACGGCCAGTATGCTCGGCTTCGAGTCGCCGGGGGAGTTGATGGCCGCGGTCGATGACCTCGAGCACCACTTCTACGTCAAACCCGGCCGCCGCGCCGAATTCATGAACGCTTTGGAGCAAGACGGCAAGGTATCGGCATTTGAATCCGAGGTCTATCGCAAGGACGGCAGTACCCTGTGGATCTCGGAGAATTCCAGGATCGTCCGCGACCGGAATGGGGCCGTGCTCTACTATGAGGGCACCGCGCAGGACATCTCAGCTCGCAAGCTGGCTGAGGAGGCGCTGCGTGCCTCGAATGAGCAGCTGGAGGCATTGATCCGGACGGCGCCGGTAGGGGTCGTCGTCCTTGATACCGAAGGCAACGTCACCCGGTGGAATCCGGCCAATGAAAGCATGTTCGGTTGGACCGCAGCCGAGGTTCTGGGCAAGCCCCTCCCCTATGTCCCTGCAGAAAAACGCGACGAGCACCGAGCCTTGCGTGAGCGCGTGCTCAGGGGGGATTCCTTTAGTGGAGTGGAGGTGACCCGCAGGAGAAAGGATGAGTCGCCGATCTACATCAGCGTGCACACGGCGCCACTGCGGGATGCACACGGGAATGTGACCGGTATTCTCGGACTGACCCTTGACATCACCGAGCGCAAGGAGGCCGAGGCGGAGATCAGGAGCCTGGCGAGATTCCCCGAGGAGAACCCCAATCCGGTGCTGCGAGTAAGCAGCCAGGGCACCGTGCTGTACGCCAATCGCGTGGGCCTCGAGGTCCTGCAGGGATGGGGTGGGAGCATAGGCGCGGCGCTGCCTCAGGGGCTGGGCGAACTGGCCTCGCAGTCCATGGGGTCCGGCGAAAACGCAGAATTGGACGTTGTCTCTGGCGAACGCGTCTTCTCCGCGCTCTGCGTACCAGTGCCGGAAGAAGGCTATTCCAACTTCTACTTCCGCGACATCACCGAGCGCAAGCGAGCGGAGGAACAGACACGCCAGCAAATGACTCACATTGCCGCCCTGCGCAGGATCGATGCCGCCATCAGCGGAACCTTCGATCTTAAGGTCATGCTCACGATCGTCCTGGATAACATCATGCAGGTACTGGAGGTCGATGCAGCCTGCGTCTCGCTGCTGAGGCCTGAGTCCCTGGCGCTCGAGGTCGCCGCGGGCAAGGGCTTCCGAACGTTGTTGGTCGAATCGTCGCCGCTTCCGCTCTCGGCCGGAATGGGCATGCAGGTAATGCTCGAGAGGCGCGCCATCACCACGGGCGACCTGCGGGCTTCTGCCGAAGCCGGCGGGCGCCGGGCCCTGATGGATGCCGAGAAGTTCGTCTCCTACTACGGCATGCCTCTCGCATCCAAGGGACGCGTGACCGGCCTGCTGGAACTCTTCCGGCGCTCCGCCATGGAGCACAGCGACGATTGGCTGCATCTGCTCGACGCGCTGGCCGCCCAGACTTCGATCGCCATCGACAGCGCCGCGATGTTCCAGGAGTTGCAGCGCTCGAACATGGATCTCGCATTGGCCTATGAGGCCACCATCGAGGGCTGGTCGCGCGCCCTCGACCTGCGCGACAAGGAAACCGAGGGGCACACCCTGCGCGTCACTGAAAAGACACTGGATCTAGCGCGGGAGCTGGGCGTTCACCAGGAAGACCTTGCCCATCTGCGCCGCGGCGCCCTCCTGCACGATATTGGCAAGATAGGCGTTCCCGACAGCATCTTGCTCAAGCCTGGCCCGCTCACCGACGAGGAATGGCGGGTGATGCGTCGCCATCCGGATGTCGCGCACGGGATGCTAGCACAAATTGCGTACCTTCGGCCCGCACTGGCGATCCCGTACTGCCACCACGAGAAATGGGACGGATCCGGCTACCCACGCGGGCTCAAAGGCGAAGAGATCCCGCTGGCTGCCCGCATATTCGCGGTCGTGGACGTCTGGGATGCCCTGGGGAGCGAGCGTCCGTACCGGGAAGCCTGGCCGCAGGAGAAGATCCTCCAACACATCCGCGCCGGCAGCGGCTCGCACTTCGATCCGCGCGTCGTGCTGGCGTTCCTGCGCTCGTTTGCCAGCTCCTAGGCCACCACCAGCCCGCCCTCTCCGTCGGCGCCCGCGCGCTATCCCAACACCCTTGACAATAGAACAGATGTTCTGTATACTGTGCTCATTGCCGGATCGATCCGGAGCAGGATGAAGCGCAAACGCGGTGCCCCGTTGGGTAACAAGAACGCCTACAAACACGGATTCTATTCGCCACATTTCAGGCAGCGCGAACTGGAAAACGTGGACGCACACGCCGTCCCCGAGCTGGCTGACGAGATCCACCTGGTACGCGTCGCAACCTCGCGATTCCTGGCCTCGCTGGAGGCGGATACCCGGCCCCGCGATGTCGAGACCGAGCTTTCCATCCTGCGCGCCATTAGTCTCGGTGCCCTTTCGATCAACGGACTCGTCCGCACCCGGCTCATGCTCGCCCGCGGCGATCCGGCCACCCTGGAGATGCTCAGCCAGCTCATGGCCTCCGGCTCCAAAGCCTCGGATCAGGCCGCCGCGCGTGCTCAGGATGACCAGCCGGTGTGATTTGTTCCTCTTTTGTTTCGCGGGACAATTCATCCAGGCGCGGCCGGCAAGACCGCTGAAACTCACACATGCGGCGCGCCGGAAGGGAGGACCGGATGGCACATCCCCTCATGGACCAGTTCCGCTTAACGCGCGCGGAATGGTTGCGCGGGCTTTAGGGCGTGTGCGTAGAGGACGCCGCCCGCCACATCGGACCCATGAGCTGCATCGGCTGCATCGTCGGGCACATGGCCTGGCACGAGCAGCGCAACTTTCTGCAGCGTTCGCAAGGCCTGGTCCTGCTCCCGCAACTCAACCGACTTTTTGCCTCCGGAGCGCCCATGAGCACGCCGGTATTGTCCAAGATGCTGGTTGCCTGGAACACCGTTACCGCGGCCGCCGATCCATTCCTGGACTCGTTCACCACCGAAAGCCTGCGCGGCGACATGCCGCTGAACGCCAAGTCCGTCGGGCAGACCGTGGGTTCGGCGCTCCGGCGGGTGACGTATCATTATTGGTATCATATTAGGGAGACTCAGGCGATCAGGCAGGTACTTGGTCACGTCGAGCTGCCCGTATATGTCGGAGACATTTAGGTGCTGGCCCCCTACCGGCCGGAGTGATGGCTGAGTCGCCGCCGCTCCGGGTCGGCGAGCGCGTCCGCATCCACCTGGATGCGGCCCACTGGCGCAGCGCCGGGTGGTTCGAAGGGACGATCGTCCGCATCGATCCCTATTCCGCCCATCGCAACTTCCACTGGGTCGAGTTGGACGTGCCCGCGGAGCCGCTCCAGGGAGGCAAGACCAGCTTGATCTCCGTCCTCAATCCGCAGCACGTCGTGAGAGCCTGAAATGGATGCCCTCGCCGCTCGTCGCAGGTCGATCTTGTTCCTCATCTTGGCTGCTATCCTTTGGAGCACCGGCGGCCTCATGATCAAGTCGTCCACCTGGCAGCCCCTGGGCATCATGGTCGGGCGCAACATCTTCTCCAGCATGATCCTGCTCTTGTACTTGAGGCGCTTCCCGACCCGCTGGACGCGCTGGAAGCTGATCGCCGCAGTGAGTCACCTGCTTACAGCCTTCCTGTTCATCTCAAGCACCAGGCTGACCACCGCTGCCAATGCCATCTTCCTGCAGTACACGGCGCCGGTGTACATCGTCCTGCTCGGCTTCTGGTTCCTGCGCGAAAGACCCACACGCACAGACTGGCTTTCCATGCTGGTGATTTTTTCCGGGATGTTTCTGTTCTTCGGCGACAAGCTCAGCCTGGAAGGTCTGCAGGGCAACCTCCTGGCAGCCCTGAGCGGCCTCACCATGGCCATGATGACCGTCGCGCTGCGCGCCCAGAAGGACGGCACGCCGGTTGAGAGCATCTTCATCGCCCAGGTCTTCACAGTGGTGTTCGGATTTCCCCTCTTGTTCAAGGAATCTTGGACCGCGACCAATTGGTTGATCGTGGCCTATCTGGGCGTCTTCCAGATCGGGTTCGCCTTTCTGCTCTTCACCACGGCTCTCAAGCACGTCCCCGCCATCGAGGCCACGTTGATCGGAACGCTGGAGCCGGTGCTCAATCCGCTCTGGGTCGTATTCTTCATCGGCGAGCGGCCCGGCTCATTTGCCCTCATCGGTGCCCTGATCGTGTTGTCTGGCGTCGTCATTAATGCCTTGGGCAGCGCCCGCGCCGCCCCGGCCCCAACCTAGCCGTTCCGCCGTCGTCTCACGGGAATTCTGCGCCGCCTTGTTTGAACAAGCCTTGCGCTCACTGCTAGATGACGCCATGGAGGCGCGTCTGCCCCTGATCGATCCCTCGCATCAGTCCGCTTTGCGTCTCTTCAACGGCTTCACCGAGGGTTGCGCCGACCTCGTCATTGACCTGTACGGAGAGACGGCGGTCGTGCACAACTATGCCGATCCACCCGCGCGCGGCGATCCGCTTGTCCATGTTGCGCACGATGCGCTGCTGGCGGCCTTGCCCTGGCTGCACGCAGGGCTGGTCAAGACCAGGAACAGCCCATCGGACCATGAGCGCCGCGGCATCCCGATCTTCGGCGAACAGATGACGCGCCAGGTCCGCGAACATGAGCTCTGGTACGCGATCGACCTCACGCTCCATCAGGATTGCAGCCTCTATCTCGACACCCGGAATTTGCGCCGGTGGGCGATCGCACACCTGCGCGAGAAGACCGTAGTGAATGCTTTTGCCTACACCGGCAGTCTGGGGGTGGCCGCATTGGGCGGCGGGGCGCGGCGCGTTGTCCAGCTTGATCGAACGCGGCGTTTTCTGGACCTCGCCAAGGCATCCTGCGCCCTAAATGACCTGCCCGTTCACGCCCAGGATTTCGTCCGCGCCGACTTCTTCCGCGAGGCGGGCAGACTCCGGCGCGCAAAGCAGACCTTCGACTGCGTGTTCCTCGATCCGCCGTACTTTGCCTCCTCGCCCTCGGGCGTCGTCGATCAGGAAACTGGAAGCGCCCGCCTCATCAACAAGGTGCGGCCCCTCGTCGCGCCGGGCGGCTCCTTGGTCGCCATCAACAATGCCCTATACGTCAGCGGCGGCGCATACATGCGGGACCTTGAGGCCCTCTGCACGGATGAGCACTTGGAGATCGTCGAGTTGATCCCCGTGCCGGATGACTTCGTAGGCTTCCTGCGCGTGCAGCACGCGGCGTCCATCACCGACCCCGCCCCGTTCAATCACTCCACCAAGATCGCGGTCTTGCGCGTGCTGTAGCAGGCACACCGATCACGATGCACGGTGGACGAATCAGCCGGGAGCCCGGACGCCCGTCAATCCAATTCGCCTGGCACTCGGGGATGGAAGCGTTTGTAGTGCGCCGTGCTGAGTCCTTGAACCACCCATCATTCGGCGCGGCCAGCCCTCATCCGGCAAACAAACCGCTCCGAAGGACCTAGGGATCGTCGGAGCGGTTCGAAGTGAGGCGCTGGCACGCGCTGCCCGCCGAGCACCACTATTCGCCGGTCGGCACCCAGATGTTCTTGACTTGCGTGGCTTCGTGCAGAAACTCGTGCCCTTCGCCCTGCTCGCGGTCCATCCAGTCGCGCGGCAGGCCGTAGCCCACCCAGGTGCGTTTCATGTTCGCAGCCGAGGCGTACTCGGTGTGATAGCTGCCTTCGGCGCCGCCAAAGTACCATACGCCGTCCACATCTTCGTGCTCCACCAGGGTCTTCATGAGATGGTCGCGATCGCCAGTCACAATGTTCACCACTCCCGGCGGCACATCGGACGTATCAAGTACCTGATAGAAGTCCGTGGCGCTCAACGGATGCAGCGGGCTCGGTATCATCACGACTGTGTTGCCGCGCGCGATCGCCGGCCCCATGAGCGAGACGAAACCGAGCAGCGGATACTCGTCCGGACAGGCGATGCCCAGCACGCCAATAGGCTCATTGATCGCCACGGTAATACCGCGCAGCGTTGTCTCCTGCACCGTCCCGCCGTGCTTGTCAGCCCACGCCGCATATGAGAACAGCCGTTCAACGGAGGTGTCCACTTCCGCCTGTGCAGAACGACGTGCGCGGCCGGTCATGTCCTCGATACGCCGGGCGAACTCGGCATTGCGCGCGTCGAGGTTCTCCGCGATGAAGTACAGGATCTGCGACCGGTTGTACCCGTGCCGCATCGCCCAGCCGGGCTTGGCCAGGTGCGCCGCATGCGCCGCCTCCACCGCGTCACGCACGTCCTTGCGGTTGCCGTCGCCCACCTGACCGAGGATCTTTCCATCCGGGTTGAGCACAGCCACCGTGTAGTGCCCATCCGGGCGGACTTGTTTGCCGCCGATGTACATCTTCGGCGTGCGATCCACGCGTGGCTGTCCGCGGCCGTTGGCCCGTTCAGTGGAAGGCATGGCGGGCCTTGCGGGGATGTGCTCGGCCCACTTCGTCTGTTCACCCTCTGCCGGCGCAAAGCCCGGCCGCGGGCGCGGCATCCATTTGGGGCGTACATATTCAAGCAGGCCTTCGCGCCCGCCCTCGCGCCCGAAACCGCTCTCGCGATAGCCGCCGAAGCCGGAAGCGCCGTCAAAAAGGTTGGTGCAGTTAACCCACAGCGATCCCGCCTTCACCTTGCTGGCCACATCCAGTGCCAGGTTGATATTGTCGCTCCACACGCTAGCTGCAAGGCCATAGCGCGTGTTGTTGGCCAGGGCAATGGCCTCCTGTGGCGTACGGAACGTCAGGGATACGAGCACCGGCCCAAAGATCTCCTCCTGGACCGTGGAGGCAGCGGGATCGAGTCCCGTGATCAAGGTCGGCTTGTAGAAGAGCCCTTTCTCCGGCAGCTTGATCTCAGGCTGGAAAAGCTGCCCACCCTCTTTGACGCCCATCTTCACCCAGTGGTCGATGGTGTCCCATTGCGACTGGTCGACGATCGCGCCCATGTCGATGCACTTGTCGAGTGGGTCGCCGACGCGCATATGGCCCATGCGCTCCTTGAGCTTCTGGATGAATCGCGCCGCGACGTTCTCCTGCACCAGCAGCCGCGAACCCGCGCAGCATACCTGTCCCTGATTGAACCAGATCGCATCGATCACGCCCTCGACTGCGCCATCCAGGTCCGCGTCCTCGAAGACAATGAATGGGGACTTGCCACCCAGTTCCAACGACAGCTTCTTCCCGGATCCGGCGGTCTGGCGCCGCAGCGTGCGTCCGACATCCGTCGAACCGGTGAAGGCGATCTTGTCCACGTCCGGGTGCGTGACGAGCATCGAGCCGGCGCTGCTGCTGCCGGTGAGGACGTTCACCACGCCGGGCGGCAGGCCCGCCTCGGCGACGATCTCAGCGAATAGCAGCGCGCTCAGGCGGGTGTACGAGGCCGGCTTCAACACCACCGTGTTGCCCGTTGCGATCGCCGGCGCGATCTTCCACCCGAGCATGAGCAGCGGGAAGTTCCAGGGGATGATCTGCCCCACAACGCCCACAGCGTGGTAGTCGCGCAGTTCCGTCTCCATCAGTTGTGCCCAGCCCGCGTAGTAATAGAAGTGCCGGGCCAGAAGAGGGACATCGATATCGCGCGACTCGCGGATCGGCTTGCCGTTGTCCATGGACTCAAGCACCGCCAGCAGACGATGATGCTTCTGGATATTGCGCGCGATCGCATACAGGTGCCGGGCGCGCCCCAACCCGGACTTCCGGCTCCATCCTGGGAAGGCCGCCCTGGCGGCTGAGACCGCCCGATCCACTTCGTCTTGGCCCGCTTGAACTGTCTCCCCCAGCAACTCGCCGTTGGACGGGTCATGGCTCGCATAGTACTTCGCACCCTTCGGGGTGACCCACTCGTTGTTGATGAACAAGCCGAACTTCCGGCCGTGTGCCTCCAGCCAGGCCTTGGCCGCCGCCGGCGACTCCGGCGCAGGCCCGTAGTCCATGGTCCTGAAGAGTTCGAGTAATTCGCTCATAGGATGCTCCCGTTCCTGGACGCGCCGGAGGACCCGTGCGCGCGGTTGCAGCTCAAGTTCCCGCGCAGCCTCGCCATGCGAGGCTGATCATCCCATCGGCATGTGATGACGCGCCGCGTAGCGACCCGTAATGTGGTGATAGAGCTGGCGCTCAAGATCCGTCAGCAGGCTGCTAGCGCCGATGCGGAAGAGATCGGGCATCAGCCACTCGTCGCCCAGCTCCTCCTTCATCAGCGCCTGCCAGGCCAGGGCCTGCTTTGCCGTTCCGATGCCGCCGGCAGGCTTGAAGCCGACCTTGAAGCCGGTGCGTTCGAGGTATTCGCGGATGGCGCGCGTCATCACCAGGCTGACTTCCAGCGTGGCGTTGACGGCTTCTTTGCCCGTCGAGGTCTTGATGAAATCGGTACCGGCCATCATGGCTACCAGGCTTGCCTGGTATACCTGCTTGAAAGTCCCCAGCTCGCCGGTCGCCAGGATGGTCTTCATGTGCGCGGCATCGCCGCACGTCTTGCGGAATTGGCTGATCTCGTCGTACAGAGCCGCCCAGTCGCCGGTGAGCACGAAGTTCCTGGCGATCACCACGTCTACCTCGCGTGCTCCGGCCTCGATGGCCTGCTCGATCTCCCCAATCCTTTGGGCAAGGGGCGTCTGGCCTGCAGGAAAGCCCGTAGCTACGGAAGCGACGGGGATGTCCGTGCCGCGCAGCGCCTCTACACATTCCTTAACGCGGTTCGGATACACGCACACCGCGCCAACTGTGATTGGCTCGCTCGCCACACCCAGTCTGTCAAGCATGTCTGGCCGGATCGGCTGCCTGGCCTTGGCGCACAGCCGCCTGATGCGCCCAGGTGTATCGTCGCCGGCCAGGGTCGTCAAGTCGATGCACGTAACCGCACGCAGCAGCCAGGCCGCCTGCCAGTTCCTCTTGATGGTGCGCCGCTTGGGCAGGCTTTCGACCCGCCGCTCGACCGCGCTGCGGTTAACGTGCGCGCCCATCACCCAGTCCAAGTCCAGCGGCATGCCGTGGTTTCGCTGCCGGGTCACATCCATTCCTTTCTCAAGTACACCAGCCACTGGGACTCCTATCGTCCGCAGACATTATACAGCCGTTGTTCCGGCGTCGAAGATGGGCAGGGTACCGAGCAACGGCGCCTCGCTCGAGCCTTGGGAAACAAAGCTGCCCCAGCGGCGCACAAGGATGCCGCGGAGTATAATCGCCGCGACCTCCAGCACCTCATTCAAATCCACCGGATGGCGCTCATGACCCAAGAACAAGACGCTCTGAATCTCAATGCGCTGATCACGTCACGCGATTTCACTGAGCTGCGCGAGCAGGCGAAGAATTGGCACGCGAGCGATCTGGCGGCCGTCATGGAGCCGTTGT
>JAZDHO010000115.1:0-2157 GCA_043805815.1 Chloroflexota bacterium | reverse complement strand
GACCACCGGTGCCCCCAGATGCCGGGTGAGCATGAACCTTCAGCTCCGCCGTAGGTCGATTCGTAGCCCGCGACCACGACCGCGATGTGCAGCTCGTTGGATCCGATGTAGCCGTCGCCGTCGGAATCGTATTGCGCAAAGTCGACGTAAGGGTCGGCCGCCACGATGGCGTCGCGGGCCAGAGCGCGGTTGACGTTGCCGGTGTCTTGGCGGGTGTTGGGATGGTTGTAACCCAGATTCAGCCAGCCCACCACTCCGTCGTTGGCGGTGCCGTACGTCTCGGCAGCGGGACGCATGCTGAGAGGTTGTGAATCTATTCAATCGAACGGTCCGTAGCAAAGATGAAACGTGTGTCAAGTGTAGCAATCAGCAAGCCAGTTGCAGCGCCGGAGGGGCGACCTTGGGTCACCCGGTGTTTGTTCTGCCTGGCGAAGGGGGCAGAACCCGGTTTTCGGCGCTCATCCAACCGCCAGTTGGGACTGTTGGCGCAGACTGAATACCTGAAACAGGTTATGCGCCAGAGCAAACCACAGCAGAACCGTCCGCGCTTTACGAATGCCCCGCACCAAGAAGCGGTACAGGCCACGGTTGCGCAGCAAGGCATTTGCCCATTCTACCGTAGCGGCACGCCCCTTGTACTTTTGCTTAGCCTCTTCGGTCACCATGCGCTGTTTCCACAGTACTACCTCGGGACTGTCGGAGGGCAGAATCTCTTCCGGTTTCCTTTTGCTGTTCTTGTTGTACCGAACCGGGATGGGGGAATACACCGCCACACCCTTCTTCTCCAAGTCTTCAATCCCAGCGTTGGAGCGAAACCCGCCGTCAACGTAGTGCTCAGCCATCAGTCGCCCATAGCGCGCCTCCGTCTGCTCCAACATCGGTGTCAGCAGGCGTTGATCGGCTTCATTGCTCAGTTCCACTCCCACGATGATACGGCTGTGCATGTCGACGTTCAGTTGCCCGTTGTAGGCCGGACGAAAACCGCCATCGGCCATTTTCGTCACCCGCGCCTCCGGATCGGTGCTCGAAGCTCGGGCAGGCCGATCTTTGCGCTTGGACTCGCGGTTCTGGGCTTTCTTGGCTTCGACTGTGTCCACTTCCCGCAAGGCTTGCTTGACCCGCTCCAGTCGTTCACGAGCGTGGCGCTGGCGTGCCGCCCGCTGCCGTTGCCCGCCTTGTTCCTCTCCATCGCCTTCGCAGCCTGCCTTAAGCTGCTGCACCCGCGCTTCGGCCTGCCCCAAACTCGCCTCCAGGGTCTCTTTGCGCCGAAAGGAACTGGCTCCCGCACTGGCCCGGATGCGTACCCCATCCTGAGCGGTCCGTTCCAGCTCCACCAACCCCTCACTCATCAGTGCGGCCACACTGCGGGTCAAGATGCCATCCAGTTCCGCCTCGCATTGCACTCGAAAGTCAGCCAGGGTATGGTAGTTCACGCTCACGCCACCCAGCAACCACTGGTAGGCCAGATGGTGCTCACACAGCCGGGCCAGCGCTCGCGCACTCCCCACCCCTTCCAGCGTGGCATACAACCACACCGCCACCAGCAGCTTGGGATCGATCGCTGGCCTTCCCGCTTCTCCTTCCACCGCTTTGATGCCTTCATAGAAGGCTCTCAGATCATATTCTTCCACCATCGCCCACACCATCCGCGCCCGATGGTCTTCGGGCAGCAGTTCATCCACACTCGCCAGACGCATCTCAACCTGATCGCGACTGGCCGTCTCCAGGCGTGGCTTCCCTCCTCCGTGAATCACTGGCTCGCCACTTTCCTCTGGCAGTGGAAACAGTGTGTCAGGCATGTATTCCTCCGTCGATTTCGAGTCTGGCCTCTATTCTACTCGATTTCTTCACAACCTCTGAGCATGACGTCGAGCTCGACGCCGTCCGCTCTCACCTCGCGCGCCTTCTGGAAGGCTGCCAGCGTGTTCTCGGGTGCCAATGCGGATGCACCGCGATGCCCAAAGTTCAGTGGTCGCCTGAGGTAGGGAAACGCACTCGCGCTCATGCCCCTCCTACGGGGGAAAGACCCTCGTGGTCCATTCCTGCGGCTGCACCGGCACGCCGCCGACGCGCACGTCCCAATGCAGGTGCGCCCCGGTTGAGAGGCCGGTGTTGCCGATCAGGCCGACCTGCTCCCCCTGGGCCACCTCTTGTCCG
>JAZDHO010000114.1:0-5035 GCA_043805815.1 Chloroflexota bacterium | reverse complement strand
ATCTGGATCGATTCGGCATCACGAACGGCGGCAACAACCTCGTCATAGAATTCGTTCAGCACGTTCTCGAATTTCCGATCCCTTTGGTCCTCGGATGTGACCTCCTTGAGGCCTTGCGGAGTCCTCGAATGCGAACTGCCGGAGTACCGGATGTGTTTTCTGCTATTGGATCTGATGTACCTTGTCTCCTCTGCTTCGCCTTTGAGCACGACGATGACTGCCTCGCGGTGGTCGATCCACAAGCCGATTTCTGTTTTCACCCGAATCTCCTCAAGCGTGCCTGGGGGAACCGACCTTCTTGAAGTCGATGAATCCGCGCTCGACGTCGGTATCGATCAGCTGCACGCGGATACGATCGCCGACATCCAGGCCTTCGAATCCATCCAGCAACTTGCCTTCAATGGGAATGCTGAGCAGCCGTACCCACGTCCCCTTATCGGAGGCGCCGGTGACAATGGATTCGAACTGCTCTCCGATCCTGGACTCGAGCAGAAGCGCGGCCGCTGATTTTTCCACGCGGCGCTCCACCTTGGTAGCTTCATCCTCTGCCTCTGTGCAGTGAGCAGCCAGATCATCCAGCTGAGCCTTGGTGTAGGGCACAGGCCTTCCCTCTAGGGCCGCTTTCAGCAGGCGCTGGGTAAGCAGGTCCGGATAGCGCCGATTTGGGGCTGTGGAGTGAGCGTAGTCCCTGACCGCCAGGCCAAAGTGCCCGGCGGCATGCCCATCGGCAAGTTCCGCAATGTATTCGCCCGAACCCAGAAGCTTGATCACAGCCAGGGATAGGTCTGGGAATCGCAATGCATCTGCCGCCCGTTCCCGTACCAGGAACTCCTCCAGCGCTCTCGAATCAGGACTATCCGGAAGGCGGACATCGTGTTGTGCGGCGATCTCGACAATGCGGTCCCAACGCCGGGGAGTTTGCACGACGCGGCGGATCGCGGGGAAGTTGTGCGCCGAGAGATACCGGGCAGTGACCCCGTTGGCGGCGATCATGAAATCCTCAATAATCTGCTTGGCTTGGTTGGTTACTTGCGCCTCGAGGGCGCGGATCTGTTCGCCATCAAAGACCGGTTTGGCTTGGATGGTCTCCAGGGTGAGTGCTCCGTGGACATGTCGCAGGGCCTTCATGCTCTGGGCTGCCCGATCCTGCGTGCGAAGATTCTCGTGAAGTCCGGGGACTGAAGCGAGTGCCTCCGGGGCGGCTGCATCGCCGTCGAGCCAGGCCGCCACAGCGTTGTAGGCAAGTCTGGCGTGATTGCGCACCCACGCTGTGTACAAGGCCGACTCGAGCAAGCGGCCGTCTGCATCGACGTTCAGCTCAACTACAACGGCCGGGCGATCTTGATCGAGATTCAGGGAGGTAAGGTCGGTTGAGAGTTGCTCCGGAAGCATCGGGAAGATCTCGGCAGCCGTATAGATCGAGGTGGTGTTGTGGCGGGCGTGCTGGTCGATGGCCGAGCCATCCCGAACCAATGACTCCACGTCAGCTATTGCCACCATGATCCGTGTCTTGCCCGCTGGCATTTTCTCGGCAACCGTCAGCTGATCCAGGTCGCGTGAGTCATCGTTATCAATGGAAGCCCACGGAAGATGCCGCAGGTCGCGAACCGCGGGGGAACTGGCGGCTGCGCCGGCCTGGCCGGCTACCGGCATCTGGAGCCTTCCGAGTTCGGCGAGCGCTTCGCTGGAGAAATCGGGCAGAAAACCGCGTTCAAGCATGACCCGATGCGCGATTCTCTCCAGTATGGCGCGGTGCTGTTGATCACGGGCACTCATGCGGTCCCCTTCCGGAGGAGCAGCCACAACGAAACGCCCCACCGCTCGATCCGCCTTCCTTGAGATCACTGGAGTCACTTCTGCGTGTCATCCTTCTTGGGTGTTCCCGACGGACGAGCGAAACTGAATGGCGGCCTGTATACCGTGCCGGCCTGCCGGGACTCTTGCTTGAGCCTTCGCACGTGTCTCCGCTGCCCTTTGGAGAGCGGTCTGGTTTTCGTCTTGCTGGACGCGGCTGTCATTCGTTTTGTCTCCTGATGATCCATCGAAGCGGTTATTTGGCTCTGTTCTGCAAGCAAGCTCAGCTGACGTGCAGGGCGGCCACCTGGCGGAAATGAAAACCGTAGATGGCCAGGGTGATCGCGACGGGGAATAGACGTGGACGCCGAAAAAGGGTCCAGAAGAACAGCCGCCAATATTGGACGCGTTCGGCGCCGCGGATGCCCAGTTCGTAGATGGACCGCCACAATGCCAGGATGTATTGGGGCTCCATCTGGAGTCGGATCTTCGGGGGCCGATATTCCCGCAGAAATGTGACGACGCGCTCGTAGTAGAACTCGGGAGCATAGATGTGGCTCAGGATCCTGCCATAGCCCTCCCGCAGCGAGTCCAGGCCCATCTTGGGGATGATGTTCGTCGAGCCATCCACGTTGTCGCCGGAGAACTCATTCACCAGGCGACCTTCCCGCCGCATGCGCTCGTACAGGCGCGTTCCCAGGGGCGCCTGCAGCAAGCCCACCATGGCGGTCACGATGCCGCTCTTCTGGATGAAATCGATCTGCTGCTGGAAGATGGAGGGGGAGTCACTGTCGAACCCGACGATGAAGCCGCCCTGAACCTGGAGACCTGCACGCTGCAGCCGCTTAACGCTCTCGACGAGATCGCGGCCCTGGTTCTGGTTCTTGTTGCACTCCGCCAAGCCGTCCTCACTGGGAGTCTCGATCCCGACGAACACGGTGTCGAAGCCGGCTTCCACCATCAGCCTCAACAAGACGGGATCGTCGGCAAGGTTTATGGAGGCTTCCGTGCTGAATGGCATGCCGGTCTTGCCCTTGCGCCAATCGATCAGCGCGGGAAGCACCTCGGCCTTGATGTGTTTCTTGTTTCCGATGAAATTGTCGTCGACGAAGAAGATGCTCTTGCGCCAGCCCATGGCGTAGAGGCTGTCCAGTTCGGCGAGGATCTGTGCGGCGGTCTTTGTTCGGGGGAGATGACCCAATAACGCCGTCACATTGCAGAAGTCGCAATTGAACGGGCAGCCGCGCGAGAACTGGATACTGACCGTGTCATAGTGCTTTAGATTCGCCAGGCTCCAAAGCGGGACTGGAGTCTCGTGGATATCGGGGTGGACTGTCGAGGCATATACGCGTTGAGCCCGGCCCTGTTCGAGGTCGCGCAGGAACGGCGCAAGCGTGATCTCGGCCTCGTTCAACACGAAGTGATCCACGGCCGGGAACTTCTCGTGTTCCATGGTGAAGAGCGGCCCGCCTGCCACCACCCTGACACCGCGTTGCGTGCAGCGGTCGATGACGGCGCGCGCCGAGTCTCGCTGGACGATCATCGCGCTGACGAAGACGTAGTCGGCCCAGTCGATGTCATCGTCGCCCAGGTGGGTGACATTCAGGTCGATCAGCCGTTTATCCCATGCGTGCGGCAGCATGGCCGCCACGGTCAGCAGACCCAATGGAGGCGCGCCAGCCTTCTTGCGCACGAACTTGAGTGCGTGTTTGAAGCTCCAAAACGTGTCGGGAAATTCCGGGTAAACCAGCAGGATCTTCATTCGTGGCTCCTACCGGGTGTGCCTGCCGATTCTGTGTTGCCTGCGGTCTGCGGCGGAAGCGCGCGCTGCCCCTCTGGCAGCGGACCGCGGCATCTGGACAATCGACGGCGCACCGGTCGCGGCGCGTCGTCGCTTCTCTTAGTTGGCACTGGCCCGAGAGATCTGCTTGACTACTTCCGCAGTCTTGTCAGGCTGATTGGCGCGGGTCGCCACATCTGCCTGGGCAATGATGCCCACGACCTGGTTCTCGTTGTCAACCACGGGGATGCGGCGCAGCTGATGCCTGGCCATCGCATCCAGAGGCTGCTGAAGATCATCATCACCACGGCAGGTTACGACGTTGCGAGTCATCACTGCCTCCACTTTCGTGGATCTTCCATCGCGGCCTTCCGCGATGATCTTCAATGCCAGATCGCGGTCGGTGACGATGCCAACCAGTTTCCTGGTCTGTTGATTCTCAACCACAGGTATCGAACCGACGTTTCCGCTCTTCATCAACTCAGCCGCCTTCGTCACGCTGTCATCCGGCAGGCAGCATACCGGCTTGCCCGTCATGACCTCACTGCATCGCTTCATAATGGGTCCTCCAGGTAAGGCGTGGTTCCAGGTATGTTGGCGCTATCGCAAGACGCCAATCACGACCAGGATCAGTAGAACGATCAGGATGGTATACAGCATTGGGTTTCTCCTTTCTTGGAATGCATATGGAGGGGCGGCCGGCCTGGCTGCCCCTCCCAGGGTTTCAAGGCAGCGCCGCGGGTCTAGATCACACCCAGCAGCGTCAACACGACGAGGATCAACGCGATCACGAGAAGGACGTGAACGACATTGCCACTCCGTGGAAAACCAGAGAAAACATTCGGGCCGAAGTAGCCAAGCAGCCATAGAATGAGCAGGATTACGATGATCCAGGTAAGCATGAGGTTTCTCCTTAGTATGGGCGATTTGCACCTGTACGTATCGTACGACAGTCGTGCACTGGCCGCATCCATCATCCGGGGAGTGTTGCTCTCCGCCGGTTGGGGGAGCCAGCCGGAAGCACGAAGTGGCCAGATGGACGCAGGCGCTAGGCGTCTCCAAGCGCTGCAAAGGCAGCAGGCACGCAGGATAGGCCCGGGAGGCCCACCGAATACGAGTCCTTCTCGCCGTCCCAGCCCGGATTGAACGTGCCGGATGAATCCAGGAGGTCCAGGTCGGGAGAAATCGCCATCATCAGAACCGGATTCTTCTCAAGCTCCTGGACGCTGATTGCCCCATCGCGATCCGAGTCGAAGGCATTCAGGAGAATACTCGCCATTGAAGATCAGTTTTGCCCGGAGAAGGCGATCGGTGGCCGGTTTGGATCTGATCGATTCTGACGCCTGCATTTCAATTCCGCGCTTCCAGGATTCCCCACCAGGGGCAACCCGACCGCGGGACCTTTCGTGGGTTGCCTGACTTGTTGTCCGGTCCTATCCGCCCGGGCTATCGTTAGCAAGG
>JAZDHO010000113.1:0-2097 GCA_043805815.1 Chloroflexota bacterium | reverse complement strand
TACCCGGTATCCATCTTCTCCGCTTGAATCGCCCCAGGTCAGGCCGACGACGTAACTGCTTGAGTCGCAGACCTTGTTGGTCACGCTGAAACCCCCGGGGGCCGTTGGCTTCGAAGGCGGAGGCGGCGGTGGAGGCGGAGGCGGGGGTGCCGATGTGTCCGTGGGGATGACCACCACCGGCAGTGGCGGCGCGGCGATAACCGGCACATCGGCGATCAGACAGGACGTGGTGCCAGTGCTGCCCGATACCCAACAGTGACCTCCGCCGGGCATGGATACCCACCACCAGCGCGGATCGGTTGCATTGCGCCCATCGATCTGCGCAGTCTGCCCCGTCAGGAAGGAGGTGTCCACCTCATAGTCCGTGCTGGGACCCTCCCGGCAGTTGGCGTTGATCGAGAACGTAAATGTCGGCACCTGGCAAGCCGTGGCAGGTGTCCAGGTCGCGGTCGCCGGATGAAGCAGGGAGGCGGGGATGCGTGTTTCAGCTGTGGCGGGAGCTTCAGGGGGTTGACCACCCTGGATCGGGGCAGGATTGGCCACCTGGGCTCCAACGCGAACGCGTATCGTCTTTGAGCTCCCTTCATTTCCCTGCTGATCCAAGGTCACGACCTGAAGGGTGTAGTCCCCGGGAGCTTCGGGCTGCCAGACCTGCGGAATCTCGACCAACGGATTGGATGGGTCGGCGGCGCCGTCGGTCCGAACCTGCGCGCCGTTCACGAGCAGGGTGGCGGACTTGGTTCCACCGTCAGAGGCCGCATGGGAGCGCACAACGATGGGTCCAAGGGGCAAGGTGGAGCCATCCAGCGGTTCGTCGATCCATGTCCGGGGACCGGGCCCGGCTGTGCTCGGCATGGTGCAACCAGCCAATACCAGGGAAAGGATACTTCCAGCTGCCAGGAAGATGCCGAATGTCTTCATCTTTCAGCCTCCACGTCAGGTTCTGATAAACAGCACCTGATCAACGCACTCCGCGCACATGGAATGTGAGTTGGCAGTGTGCCCATTCCGGGATATCGTCATTACGCACAATATCCTGATCAAGGGCCAGCCATTCTTCCTGGCTCCGGGATTCCAACACTCGCAGGTCGCCAGTGTCAGGCCTTCTTCCTGGAACCGATCTGTTGAGGGTACTGCACTCGTAATCATCAGAGGACGAGAAATCGTGATCGTAGATTTCGAAGGTCACGCGCAGGCTGGTCCATTCGCCCAGTCGAACGGCTGATCGGATCCCGGATCCGCGTTCGATTGCGAGGCGACCATCTGGCCGTTAACCCACAACTGGACAGCCGCGATCCCATCCGGATCGCTGGCCTGACCGAACACCACCACCGATTGTCCGGCCGCAACCGGGCTTTCCGGATCGGTTTCGGTGAGGGTGACGATGGGAAGTGTGGGCATGGCCCTGGCGGTTGTGTAATCCAGGTGGAAGAACGCCAGCAGAGCCACAAGCATGCATGCAAGTATTCCCCCAAGGGCCAATAACCAGCGGCCTAGTGTTCCTGGCATGAGAACCTCACTCTGCTTAGTTGAGCCGGATCAATGCGTGAAGTCCCGATGCACCTCTATAAGGAGGATGGCTTGGTCCTTGCGAGCCGTGCGAGATGCAGGGCCTGAGGCGCGGGAGGGGACACGTTCCCCGCCAGGAGAGGCAGCCTGAGCTTGCCCCGTTTTCGTGGACACGATTAATGACGCGGAATCTGCTCGAACTCCGCTGGGCTAGTGTAGTCCAGGGCGGAATGGAGCCTCGTGCGGTTGTACCAAATCTCGATGTATTCGAAGATGGCGGTGCGGGCCTGGGCGCGAGTGGCGAACGGTTGGGTGGCACACTCGGTTTTGAGCGTGTGGAAGAAACTCTCGATGGCTGCGTTGTCGAAGCAATTTCCAACGCGGCTCATGCTCACGGTACAACGATATGCCAACAGGGATCGTTGGTACGCGTCGCTGGTGTACTGACTGCCCTGGTCCGAGTGATGCAGCAAGCCCTGGGCAGGCTCACGTTGGAGCATGGCCATGTCCAAAGCCTGTTGTGCCAGCGACGTTTGCATGTGATCGGCCATGGCCCAGCCGACAATCCGGCGAGAAAACAGGTCCATG
>JAZDHO010000112.1:0-2565 GCA_043805815.1 Chloroflexota bacterium | reverse complement strand
CGTATGATGAGAGGTCTACGTACTATCGCCCGCTCGGCTTTCTCCTGATCGACATCCAGCTCCCGACGATCACGGCAGGCTATGCCCCCGACGATTTGTAGGGCTCCACAGCAGCCTGGAAGGAATACCTGCTCTCGCCGCGGGTCGATCAGTTCAGGTATGTTCCTGAAGTGTGGCACGGCATCCTCGTCAACAGGTATGACGGTGTGCTGGAACGCGGCTGGATCGAGAGCGGCGGCCACTACCCGAACGATCATGACATACGTACGGACCTGACTAACAGCCTCCGCAGCAAGGACGCCGAAAACGTCTTCTATCGCTGGACAACGATCTTCGAGCAAACCGATCCCTTCTACAACACAGAAGGCTTCCACAATGCTTGGGAAGCCTTCTGTGGTCGCGGTGCCATTGGGGTGCAATTGCAGTAACCCCCTCCCAGCCTCCCCAAGTCGACGTACGACAACGGGATCAGGTTGTATGGACCGGACAGAGGGGTCCAGATTCTCCGTGCACGTCGATTTGGGGGAGGTGCTCAGAGGGCGGAGGGGGTGAAACTCCACGAGGCCGAGAACCAACAACGGGAAGAAATGAAGGTGCAGGCGACAACCTTCAAAACGCTTAGTTCCAGAAGTCACTAGAGCTATCAGCCTTCATTTTCACCGATCCAATCCCCGTAATACATGCAGCCGCCGCCCCGTCGAGGAATGCACGTAGAACCAGAGCGAAGGAAAGGGAGAGTACATTAATGAAGAGAACCATCCGTAAGGCATGGCTGGCGAGCGCAATCGTGCTGGCAGTCATAGGGACGTGGGGCTGCGTCCCATCCGCGCCGGGGGCTGGAGGCGCCAAGTATGGCGCAAGCACGGCCGCCGCCGATGACAGTTCGTATCAGGATGATCTCATGCCTGCGGCCACGCCGGATCCCGTACCCGACCCCGAGGCCGGGCAAACGTCCGCACCCGGCGCTCACCTGGATGTCATCGGCTCCATCACGGCGCTGGAGGCGACCACCATCACCGTCGACGGTGTGCGCTACAACCTGACCGCCTCCACGGAGGTCAAGGGGACCCTGGCCCTCGGCGACCGGGTCAAGCTGGAATATGTCACCAATGCAGACGGTTCTCGCGCGGTGATCGAGGCCAAGACGGCGGAGTTCTTTGACGACTCGGCCAGCTCCAGCAGTGATGACGGCTATTAGGGAGAACAACGCTGCCGCGCTGTAGTATGCCTCGAGCCGCTGCAGACGCAACAAGCAAGAACCTCGGACCAGTGGGTCCGAGGTTTTGCGTTCATCCAGCCTGCGGATTTTCTACGGCCAGGTGTGGCTGGGCGCGGCAGCGTTGTCGTTCTGCGCCTGCGTGCGGTTGCCGGGCGTGACGCACACGTAATCGCCGGAGAAGGCCTCGCGCCAGACGTAGCCCTGAGCGCAGCTTTCCGGCCCGTAAAGGGCGGTGCACAATCTCGAAGCCGCGGCGGAGTTGTCGGCTGCCGCCTGGCTGCGAATGTCAGGGGCAACGCACACATCATCGCTGGCGCTGCCCGTGGCCTCGCGCCACACATAGCCGTCGATGCACGTGTGCGAACCATACGCGCCCGAGACCCAGCGGGAGGCGGCCGCGGTATTGTCCGCCTGTGCCTGGCTGCGCGTCGCGGGCGGAACGCAAACTTTATCCCCGGAAAAGGCCTCACGCCAGACGTATCCTTCTGCGCAGGTATCCGGCCCATATGTGGCGGTGCACTTGCGCGAGGCAGCCGCGGCGTTGTCGGCATCCGCCTGCGCCTTGGAGGCCGGCGGCACGCAGACCCTGTCGCTGGGTTTGATGAGCCGCCAGACGTAGGCGTCCTTGCAGGAGCCGCTGGGTGGAGGCGGCGGCGCGATGATGGCGACGGAAGAGGGCACGCAGGAGGCGGTCACCGTGCTGTTCGCTATCCAGGCTTTTCCGCCAACCCCCGCGACGAAGTCGATGTACCACCAGCTGCCCTCGGCGTTCCGGCCCGCGATCGGTGCGCTTTGGCCCGTGAGCAGGGCACCGACCGCATCATAGGCCGTGCCCGGTCCTTTGCGCACATTGGCGTTCAGGTTGGCGGTGACGGTCGGGGAGCAGGGCGTGGCCGAGGGTGCCGCGGTCGCGCCGGGCGGCGCCGTGAGGGAAGGCGTAAGCGTTTCCCCACCTGCCGGCGTTGCCGACCCGACCAGCGCGGTGATGGTCAGCGCCAGCCCCTCCACCTCCTCCCCCGTCGGCGACGTGCAGCTTAGAACGGCCAGCGAGATCGCCAGGGCTGACAGCAGCACACGGTTCCTATGCATGATCCCTCCAATCCCAAAGAATGCTTGCGACTTCTATTATGCACTAGTCTCGCGGCGAATTCAATAGCAGGGATTCGGAGCGGTTAGCCTGCCGCTCGGCTCGTGGCCTGGCCTTGTGAATCCGGCTACGGCTTGAGTTCCAGCCCCAACTGCGTCAGCATGCCCGGTTCGTCGTTCGTCTGCCAGTGTTCGGCCAGCTTGCCGCTGGCGTCAAAACGGTGGATGTGCATCTCCTGCCAGGCGGCGGTCTTGCCTGT